>JAAYKM010000033.1 GCA_012522415.1 Deltaproteobacteria bacterium
AAGGCACCCCGTCCCACCATACAGGCGTCGCAGCGGAACATGTTTTTCAGCCTCGCCACATCGGAGCCCTTACGGATGTCTCCATTACCGATGACGGGAATCGACAGCCTTTCCTTTACCCGCCCGATCATATGCCAGTCGGCCGCCCCGGAAAAACCCTGATCCGCCGTTCTGCCATGAACGATGACGGCGTCCACCCCGCAATCCTCCGCCATAGCCGCAACCTCGAGGACGTTGACGGCATTCCGGCTCCAACCCAGGCGCATCTTGACGGTCAGGGGTACGCGGACGGCGGGTCTGACCGCGCGCAGGATCCTCTTTATCAGGTCGGGCGTTTTCATCAGGGCCGCACCGGCTCCCCCCCGCACCACCTTGCGGACCGGACAGCCCATATTGATATCGACAAGATTCGCCCCCTGCGCCTCGACGATCCTCGCCGCTTCCGCCAGGGTCCCCGGATCCGAGCCGAACAGTTGCACCCCGAGGGGCCGGTCTCCGGCGGCGGAATCAAGATAACGGCGGCTTTTCATCGCCCCCTGAACCAGGCCCATAGCGCTGATCATCTCCGTGAAGGCGAGATCGCAGCCGTGTGTCCGGGCGATCATTCGGAAAGGAAGGTTGGTGATCCCCGCCATGGGCGCCAGAAAGACGCCGTCCGCAAGTTCCAGGGTTCCGATTTTCAATAACGTCCCCGCCCCTCCAAAATAAGCCGGTATTCCTCGGCCTCCTTCAGTTCCCCCGGCGTATTGATCCCCATGACGGAACGGCTGTCCTCAGCCACACAGGCATGGACCACCAGACCTTCCCGGTTCGCCAGTTCAACGATATCCGTAAGATAGTATTCCTTTTGCGTGTTGTCATCGGCAATTTGATGGACCGCCGCAAACAGGAAGGAAGCCTTCGCAAGGTAAATCCCCGCGTTTATTTCCCGGATGCTCTTTTCTTCATCCGTCGCATCCCGTTCTTCGACTATTCTTTTCGGTACTCCCGCCTCGTCCCTGACGATCCGTCCATATCCCCGGGGTTCCTCCATCCGGGCGGTCAAAACCGACACGACGGCGCCCGATGCCCCGTGTTCATGGCGAAAGCGCCTCACCGTTTCAAGGGACAGGAAGGGTACATCGCCGCAGAGGATCAGCACATCGCCCCTGTAGCCCTCGTAAGCGTCCCGGGCCTGGAGGACGGCATGACCCGTACCCAGGAGTTCCCTTTGTTCCATGAAAACCAGGCCCCGCCCGGAAAAGGCCTCCCGGACCAAGTCCCCCCGATGGCCGACAATCACGACCACCTCTTCCGTTCCCACCTCCCGGGCCAGCCGGACGACGTAATCGAGGATCGGCCTCCCCCCGATTTGGTGGAGAACCTTGGGGAGATCCGACCCCATCCGGCTTCCCTTTCCCGCCGCGAGAATCAGGGTTTTCAAGGGTTCTTTTTTCTGTTCCGTCATGTTCTTCCATCCACACCACAAATGATCGGTCCGCCGCCACGAGCCCGCACTCCCGCCAAGACACATAGGGAACGCAAACGATTCGGCCTGTTCATTTTTTTCTGGCCTCTATCAGCTAAACCGGGGACTGTCAAGGAGAGGCAGGGCGGGGCCCGATGGCCCCCCTCCTCCTCCCTTATTTCCCGTTCAGGGGTTTCGGCCACCCCATCACCAATTTGTTTGACTCCCATACCCTTTTTCGATATGTAAACGACGTCGTGTTCGTTCCGATGTCCGGCCGCTGCAAAATCGGCGTCACCCGGTCAAACCCGTGTCTTCCGCGCGTGACCGGGAAAGAACGAAGTCCCGGACCTTCAGTGAAACTGGGCCGGTAACCGAGTCGAAACACCGAAAGATCCTCAAGGAGAAAACAGAAAATGAACGTCCTGTTGATCGGCAACGGCGCCCGGGAACACGCCTTGGCGGAGGCCATTGTCCGTTCCCGTCATCATCCCCGCCTTTACGCCTTCATGAAAAACAACAACCCCGGCATCGCCGGCCTTTGCTCCGCCACAGCAGCGGGCTCCTATGGCGATCTCGAGGACATCTGCGACAAGGCCCGCTTCTGGTCGATTGATTTTGCCGTGATCGGCCCGGAAGATCCCCTCGACAAGGGCGTGGTGGACGCACTGAGGGCCATCGGCATTCCCGCGATCGGCCCCACCCGGAGTCTCGCCCGCCTGGAGACGTCCAAGACCTTCACCCGCGACCTCCTCGCCAGGTACGGTATCCCCGGAAACCCCCGTTTTCAGAACTTCTCATCCCTGGATGGGGTGGAGCGGTTTCTGGATACGATGGAGGAAAGCGTTCTGAAGCCCGACGGCCTCACGGGGGGAAAGGGGGTCTTGGTCCAGGGCGATCACTTGAAGGACAAGGCGGAGGCCCTGGCCCTGTGCAAGGACATGCTCAGCGAACATGCCTCCCTCATGATCGAAGAAAAGCTGGAAGGGGAAGAATTTTCCCTCCAGTGCATTTCCGACGGCAAAATGGTCCTCGCCACCCCCGCCGTACAGGATCACAAGCGCCGCTTCGCCGACGACAGGGGACCCAACACGGGCGGAATGGGCTCTTACTCGGACGGCAACCACATGCTCCCCTTTCTCGAACCCGAAGACGTCGCCCAGGGTCTGGCCATCACCCGCCGCGTGGCCGACGCCCTACTCCGGGAAACGGGGGAACCCTACAGGGGCGTCATGTACGGGGGGTTCATGGCCACACGAAACGGCGTCAGGCTTCTGGAATACAACGCCCGCTTTGGCGACCCCGAGGCCATGAACATCCTGCCCCTGCTGAAGACCGACTTTGTCGATCTCTGCCGGGCCGTCATCGACGGCGCCCTGGATCGCCTCCCCGTCGAATTCGAGCGCCAGGCCACGGTCTGCAAGTACATCGTCCCGAGGGGTTACGGCCTTCCCAAGGATCATCCCGACGCCGGCTCCACGTCCGCGGAAATCGCGATCGGCGATGTCGGACCGGCCCGTCTTTATTACTCTTCAGTGGATCAGAAAATGGACGGTCTGCACATGACGACATCGCGGGCCATCGCCGTCGTGGGGATCGCCGACACCCTCGAGGCGGCTGAAAAAATCGCCGAAGACGCCGTGACGGCGGTCAGAGGTCCGGTGGCGCACCGGGCGGACATCGGCACGGCGGCCCTGATCGAAAAACGGGTAAGGCACATGGCGCAAATCAGGGGTTGAAAGGGGAATCCATCGCCCCCCATCCTGGGGGGAGCGATACGCAACAGGCTTCACCCTTCACTTCAACGGAATAGAGATCACAACGGCCATACAGACTTTTGCAAGGAGAAGAGAACTCATGAATCTGAACACGATCAAACGGGTACTGATCAGCGTAACAGACAAAAGGGGCATCGTCGATTTCGCCCGGGACCTAGCGGCATTCAACGTCGAAATCCTGTCCACGGGGGGAACGGCGGCACAGCTCCGCGACAGCGGCATCACCGTCCGCGACGTGTCCGACTACACGGGCTTTCCCGAAATGATGGACGGCCGTTTGAAGACCCTGCACCCGAAAATCCATGGAGGGCTCCTGGCCCTGAGGGACAACGACAGCCACATGGCGGCTCTGTCCGAGCACGGCATCGAATCGATCGACATGGTCGTCATCAACCTCTACGCCTTTGAAAAGACCGTCGCCCAGCCGGGCTGTTCCCTCGGCCAGGCCGTCGAACATATCGACATCGGCGGCCCGACGATGCTCCGGGCCGCCTCGAAGAACTACCGCTTCGTCACGGTGGTCACCGACCCGGGGGATTACGGCCGGATCATCGCCGAAATGAAGGAAACGGGGGGAAAGATTTCCGAGGCGACCAACTTCGCCCTGGCCGTGAAAACCTTTCAGACCACGGCGCGTTACGACGGCGCCATTTCAAACTACCTGGGAAAACTCGCCCCCTACGGCGGCGAAACCCGGGATTTCCCGGATACCCTCACCATGCAGTTTAGAAAGGCCCAGGACCTGCGCTACGGGGAAAACCCCCACCAGAAGGCGGTCTTTTACACGGAAACGGACCCCGACGTTTCGTCCATTTCAAACGCCAGGCAGATTCAGGGCAAGGCCCTCTCCTACAACAACATCATGGACAGCGACGCCGCCTGGCAGGCCGTCTCCGACTTCCCGCTGCCCGCCGCCGTGATCATGAAGCACGCCAATCCCTGCGGCGCCGCGACCTTCTCGGGAGAACTCGCCGACGTTTACCTGAAGGCCCTGGAGACGGACCCCGTTTCCGCCTTCGGCGGGATCGTCGCGTTCAACCGCCCCATCGACAAGAAAACGGCGGAGGAACTGGCCAGGATCTTCCTGGAAGTGATCATCGCCCCCGGCATCGACGCCGACGCGGCGGCCGTCCTGGAAAGCAAGAAAAACGTCCGGGTCCTCATCATCCCCCAAAGGGACGGCAGCGGGGCCGGTTACGATTTCCGCCGTGTCGTCGGCGGTCTTCTGGTCCAGGACCGG
>JAAYKM010000034.1 GCA_012522415.1 Deltaproteobacteria bacterium
ATATTAAATGGTTATGATGTTTTTCAGATACGACTATTTAAGCGACTGTGGACATCCTTGACCCGTTTTATCCTGATCCATATAGAGCCTGACACGGGGGAGGGGTATCTCGATATTCCTTTCATTGAACCCTTGCTTGATGCGGCGATTAAACTCACGCCCGATACGCCACTGTTTAGTCGGCCTCGTGGTTGTTCGCGCCTTGATGATAACGGCGGAACCCGAAAACTTATCAACCCCAAGAATCTCGATCGGTTCCAGGATATCGTTTTGAAATTCGGGGTCATTTCGCAACCCTTCATCAATTTTTTTTATGATTTCAATGACTTCATCCATATTTTCCTGATGGGTAACCCCGATATCAAAAACATAACGTGAATATTCTTTTGTCATGTTGGTCACAACACTTATTTGGCCGTTGGGTATATAGTGGACATTTCCGGCCATGTCCCGCAGTGCCGTGGTTCTCAGGTTGACCTTTTCAACTTGGCCGCTTTTACCTGCGACTTCAACCACATCGCCCACCCGGATTTGATCTTCCATCAGGATGAAGAATCCCGTAATAACATCTTTAACCAGACTCTGGGCGCCGAATCCCACCGCTAACCCGACAATGCCGGCGGCCGCTAGGATAGGGCCGATGTTTATGCCGATTTCTCTCAATATTGTCATGGTCGCGATGGTGTAAACTGCTGATACCATGATATAACGTACCACATCACCAAGGGTACGGGCCCGTTTATGAAACTCCTCATCTTCTCGTTGCTTTGTAAAGAACAGGACAAGCCGATTTGATACGAGACGGGACACTTTCACAGCGATCCCAACAAGAATCAGAATCACCAGAACGTGCAATCCGCTCGTTATGAACCATTCTATCACTCTTTTTAGGAAGCCATGAAAATCCATGTCTTTACTTTTCCTTATACATGGAACCATCCCTTTCCAGAGTGGACATTAAAGGCGATGGAAAAACCGAACTCCGCTTGGGCATCGGGTTTTGGTGAATTCATAATCCAAAGGGAGCCCCGATTATGAATCGCTTTAATAGCATATTTAGCCAGGTGAGACAATTTCTTCTCTCCCGTCGTTTTCAATACGCGGTTATTGTAGAATATCAGGAAAAATGTCACGTAAGGACAAAATGATCCTTTAACCCCTAACCCCGACTTGTCAAATTGCGCCAGAATCGCTCCAGCTTTTTTTGGAGAGGAAGGGTTCGCCGGATTTCCTTCAGCGCTTTTCGGGTGGCCAGTTCGCCGTCATGGATCAGGTCCATCGCCCGGGAAAAATCGGCCCAGTGGTCATTCCGCGCCGTCGGCTTGATCACCACATCCGCCTGCCGCAGTTCATAGTTCTTCAACCGGTAAGCGGTAATCTCCCCAGCCCGAGCCACCACATCCGTCGCTGTCTTCAATTCGCCGTCATAATAGACATCCTTTCCCACGGCTACAGCGATAACCATGTCGGCTCCGCATTCCCGGAGTACATTCACCGGAACCAGACTGGTTATCCCGCCATCGGAAAGCAGCTTGTCCCCATTTTTGAAAGGATCGATTGCGCCCGGTACGGCACAGCTGGCCAGGACGGCATCCCTGATAGAACCTTGGTAAAACACCACCCGTTCACCCGTAATCAGGTCCGTGGCAACGGCCCGAAAGGGTATCCGTGTCTCTTCGATTAGCTTGTCCGGGATAAAATAATTGATCATGGAGCGGAAATCGTAAAGAGAAATGGCCCCTGGTTTGAAAAGTGTACGAACTTTATGAAAAGTGCTCTTCATCCGCCTGGATAATTTCTTAGCGATTCGCGTTTCTTTCACGTCATCCGATGGTGAAAGCGAATGAATGACGGAAGAAAGAAATTCCGGACTTCGCAAATAAGCCGACACCATCTTTCTCAATTCCACCGGCGAGACGCCACAGGCATAGGCACCACCGATGATTGCCCCCATACTGGTCCCGGCAATCATATCGATATGAATCCCCTCTTTTTCAAGAACGGACAGAACACCGATATGTGCCAGACCTCGGGATCCGCCGCCCCCCAGAGCAAGACCAACTTTTTTATTTAACCAGGTCATCGTTCAAAAGAATCTTTCACCAATTTTCCGGTTGACCCATCACCTCACGCCTTGACCTTTAACCGCTTTATGCCCTGGCATAACCGATTACGCCCCATATGGTTTGGGCCCGTTGCAATCACGCCCGTTCAGGTTTTCAAATTCCACAGACGTTCTCAATCCGGGGTAAAACGCATCTGTATGTGGTTTTATACACTTGCCTGATGAAAAAGGGAAGCCTAAGGATCATCCTTCCGGGATGTGCTTTTCAGCATCCATGATCAAGAAGTGCGTGAGGAGGAGTGTGGCAGCAATAGCCGGACACATGGCCTTCATAGCCTTACCTCGAACGCCTATACTCAACCGGAGCCTCGGCATTGAAGATCGCCGGATTAATAAACTGGGTTGCGTCATGTCGGGCGGACCGCCGTCGCTCTTCGGTGATGCCCTGTGACGGCTGACTGCAGCCGCCATCTTTATCAGGACGGCCCTCGTTACTGGTATTCAACCCAGCCTACGGTCACAAAAAAGGCCAAAGACAGGGCGGAGCAATTGACAAGAGATCCGGACAAGGCCACGGGTAAAACGAGCAGTCGTATCCGTCGGGATCTGGAGAGCAAGGGAGGTTTCAATCGCATTCATCCCATATCCCCTGCCGGCCGGGATGCTCTGATAGGTGCGGGTGAGTAAAAACGAAGAATTGCTTCTCAGCGCCTTCGCATCAACACGAATGCGGATGGAAATGGATCACATTCCATTGTGGCCCGGGAACCATGTGATGATCAAACAGGTGGTGAATGATTTTACCCGCTACGCGCACTTGCCGAGATTGAAGGATCAAACGGCTGGCCACGCTCTGGAAAATCCGGGATTGATTGGCTTTGCTGACCTGGATGCAGGACTCTTTTCCCTACGCCAAGAGTTATGATGAAGCGAAGAGAGGTTACCTCTGCTTAAGAGGAGGTCGAATTGTCTCGCTCCCGGATATCGATCCGTCCTGGCTTCTGGTAAAGGACGATGTCGCACGCAAAGAGATGGATATGGATAATGAGCGGACAGATACACCGATAGTTGGTTCGCCAACGGAAAAGGGACCTGTGCTCCAAGACCTGAACCTGGTACTTTACAAACACTTTTGAATTAAAATGGAATAAATTTCCCCAGGCACGTTTTCTGCCCGAACATGACCTGGTCATCGCCTCGAGGGGCTTTTACGCCCGATCAGGCGGCCATAGAAACGCTGGCCGGCGCTGTCCTGGGGGAGGCAAGCGTCTCTCTGGAACCGAACGAGGCGCGGATCGTCGTGGCCGTTCAATCCGCCGATTCCGACGAAGAAGCCATATGGATGTCGACGGCGGAATATGGACGGGGACCAGCGTGTATGACGTCCAGGGCAACCAGACGACCGCCGCGGGCAAAAACATTCTGGACGGACCGAACGGATACCGGCGCGGGATTCTACTCTATTCGCGGCGGGGGAGGAGCCGAGATAACCGCCGCATCGGAGAGGTTGAAAAAACGGCTGCACTCCTTTCGAAGCCCGGATGCGGGAGCGGCGGATCCTGGTGCTGGCGATGATGAAGCTGGGGTTTCGTCTTGACGAAGTCCTGGATATGCCCTTCTCCGACGTGGACGGATACCTGGCGGCGTACGGTGAGATCGTAAAGGGGCCATCTAAAAGGAAGACCTATGTCGTGCGACGAGACGGAAAAAGGAAAAAGCCCAGATCGTGATACCCGCGATGACGGGAGCGAAAATCCAGTTTGTTTCCGCAAGGCCGGCGGCCCGGAGGGGATAGAAGCAGGCCATGTGCGCGACAAACGCCGCCAGGGCGGCACCGGATACAAACAGAACCGACAGAACAAGGTGCGCCCCGCGCGTCCGCACAAGCAGGGCCGGTACGGCAAGGCCGGCCGCGATGCCGATTGAAAGGGAATAAACCATGTCCAACGTCATGACCCTCGCCATTCAGATTACGGCCGTCGACATGCTCCGTTCCGTGGTCGAGCGTGTCAAGGACCGCGTGTTGAGTCTAGGTTCAAGCGCGGGCAAAGTCAAGCGTGACTTCGATGACATGACGACGAGCATCACCCGGGGTCTGAAGTCGATCGCCGTCGCCTCCTACGCCCTGAACAAGGCCCTGCCGGGTATCAAGACGGCGGCGAACATGCAGGAAGCCATGCTCAAGGTGAAGGCGAACCTGGTTTCCAGCGTCCGGGACGCGGCGGAACTGGACCGGGCCATGAAGTCCGTCAAATCGTCGGCCATCGCCATCAGCGCGAACGCGCCTTTCACGGCGGAACAGGTGGTTGACATCGAGGCCGCCCTGCTCAAGGCGGGCGTGGCAATGGAAAACGTGATCGGCGAGAAGGGCGGGGGCCGGCGGTGATTACCGTCGAGGTGGACAACACCCTGCCCCTGCACCTGGTCTGCCTGGAATACGGCCTGACGACGGCCGACGCCGAGCAGCTCATGACCATCAACAGGATCCGGAACCCTAACTTTGTAACCGGCAAGGTGAACGTCTATGCCCGATAAAATCGTCCTGCAAATCGCCGGCCGGCGGATCGAACATTTCGAGAGCTACAGCGTCGAGGCGGATATTTACACGGCCGACGACGCCTTTTACCTGGAGCTGTCCAATCCCGGCGTGAAGATCCGGGGTGGGGATCGCTGCGAACTCTACGTCAACGACCGGCAGGTTTTGACGGGGATCATCGACACGGTGGACAAAGGGGGCGACAAAAAAGGCACGACCCTCAGGCTGGAGGGGCGGGACCTCATGGGACTCCTGGTCGATTCGTACTGCGAGGATTTTTCAGACCTGCAGGACATCACCCTGAAGGGGCTGGCCGAACGCCTGCTGAAGCCGGTGCCCTACATAAACCGCTCCGCCGTGCGGTATCAGTCCGGCGCCCTGCAGCGTATCGATACGGAAGAGCGCCACGTCAAGGTCGATCCGGGACGGACGATCTTTGACGTCCTCAAGACCTACGCCCTGTCCCGGGGCCTGATGTTCTTTGCCCTGGAAGACGGAACCTTCGTCTTCGGGAAGCCCAGGTCGGGCGGCGCCCCCGTCTTCCGCCTGATCCGCCGGAAGGGCGATCCGCGGGAAAACAACGTCGAGTCGGGGAGCCTGGTGGACAGTATCGCCCGGCGGTACAGCAAGGTCGTCGTGACGGGCCAGCAGCAGGGCGAGGACGACACCGATCCGGACGGGATCAACACCCGGGCCTCCGTAACGGATCCCACGTTTCCCTTTTACAAGCCCTATGTGGAAACGGCGGACCAGAACGACGCCCTGAGCCCGGCGCAGCACGCCCGGATGGTGATGGAACGCATGAAATTCGAGGGGTTCCAGCTCAAGTACACGGCGCCCTTCCACACCCAGAACGGGGAGCCCTGGCGGATCAACGAGATCTGCCGCGTTATCGACGAGGACCTGGAGATCGACGGCGACTACCTGATCTACGCCCGGACCTTCAGGATGGACAAGAGCGGGAGCTACACGGACCTGAAGTTGAGCTGGCCGGGGGTGGTTCAATGACGGACGGGACGGGCCTTGTAGTGATCGTTGAAGGGGCTCTTTCGGACGGGTTCGAGGGTTATCCGTTCGGAGGTGCCGCAGCGGCCCTGCCGGACGTCGCGCAGGAAGCGGCGGGACGCGGCGCTGTCCGCCTCGATGCGGATGGTCCTGGCGCCCAGGTTGTAGGTCAAGGTATCGCCGGTTATGGCGGCGACGCGCCGGGCCTCCAGGGTGACGATGGACGGCCGGTCCTCCGGTACGGACAAAAACGGCGCGGCGCTCCGGTAGCAGGGATAATCCCCGGCCGAGGCCGTGCAGGCGGCCAGTATGATACAGGCGGTGACAAGGGTTTTCATGGGGTGATTATAGGATGATCCGGGTCAGAATTCAACAGGTTTGGGAAGGGGCCGTCCGACCCCGGAACATCGCGTTGGTGCCGTGCATTAAGTACTGACAAGCGGATAGGCGACCCCTGCGTCGAGGAGAGTCACCCCCCGGACCCTGCGCCGGGGGCAAACAAGAGGCGTGTAACTGAAATGCTGATCCAGAACTAGGCGCCGAAAGGCCGTATGGCTGGATAAAAAAAGGGAAGAATGGGGAGAATCCTGCCGATCTGAAAGCCCTGAAAAAAGAGGGCGTCAAATCGGGCAGGATTTTTGCACCCTTCGCTCTCCCCTCCAAAGACTGTCGCCGATTCCGTTAATTTGTCGCCGAATAGGTTTGCGCTGTCAGCAATGATGTGGTGAACGGTGATGAATTTCACCACGCAAAAAGGGGTTACGATAATTCGTAACCCCTTGATTTTATGGTGGGCCGTGCGGGATTCGGACCCGCGACCAACGGATTAAAAGTCCGCTGCTCTACCTGGCTGAGCTAACGGCCCATTGTTCTTTTTGGAAGGAGCGCCCTATTAACAGGAACGCCGTAACCTTGTCAAGAATTAACTCGGCATCCTCCCCTCAGTTGGAAAAGGGATTCCTCATGACAATGGTCCCCTCCCTACTTGCATCGACCGAAACGAGAACACATTGTGTGCCCGTCAGAACTTCCAGACGTTCAATATAACGACGGGCGTTCCGTGGAAGGTCATCCAGGGTTCTGGCCGTACTGATGTCATCGGTCCAGCCGTCCATTTCTTCATAGACGGGCTCACACTGGTTTAAAACATTGAAATTTGCGGGAACGCTCTCTGTGTATTCTTCCCCATTCCATTTATAGGCCACACAGATTTTGATCTTTTCGATGCCGTGCAACACATCCAACTTGGTCAGGGCAAGACCGGTGATTCCGGAAACACGCATCGCCTGCCTGACCAAGACCAGATCAAGCCAGCCGCAACGCCTCTTCCGTCCCGTCGTGGCGCCGTATTCATGGCCGACGGTCTGCATTCTTTCCCCGATTTCATCCTGCAATTCCGTCGGAAACGGTCCTTCCCCGACGCGGGTCGTATAGGCTTTGCAGATCCCGATGACGGAATGAATAGCTGAGGGACCGACTCCCGTACCGCAACAGGCGTTTCCTGAAACGGTGTTGGACGAAGTCACATAGGGGTAAGTCCCATGATCAATATCCAGATGGCTGCCTTGGGCTCCCTCGAAAAGTATCTTTTTCCCCTGCCGCATCTCTTTTGTAAGAATCATGGACGTATCGGCTACAAAAGACTTCAGGAATTCCCCGTATTTGCGATATTCATCAAAGACAGCCTTTTCATCGACCGGGCCTTCATGAAAATACCGGGTCAAAAAGAAATTCTTCTCCTCCAGATTTTCCTTGAGTTTGTCCTGGAGCATTTGTTCATCCAAAAGATCGGAAATCTTGATGCCCATACGCGATATCTTGTCCTCATAAGCCGGGCCGATTCCCCTGCCGGTCGTGCCGAGTTTTCTCCCGCTTTTACGGGCCTCCCTGGCCAGATCGATTCGCTTATGATAGGGCATGATCACATGTGCGTTTTCGCTCACGTAGAGGTTTGTATGAGAGGGGAAAAGCCCCCTCCGGCGCAGCTCTTCAATTTCGTTGATTAGAACAGAAGGGTCCACCACGACACCGTTGCCGATAATGCATCTTTTATGATTGTGCAATATCCCTGAGGGAATGAGGTGGAGAATCGTTTCTTCGCCCTTGACGACCAGAGTGTGCCCGGCATTGTTTCCGCCCTGGAAGCGGGCGATGACATCTGCATGTTGCGCATACAGATCGACGACTTTACCCTTCCCTTCGTCACCCCATTGCGTTCCTATAACAACCACATTCGCCATAATGATTCTCCTTTTTCGACGACTACATCTCCAGATAGGTCACCGCAATTACATGGGGTAAACTGCGCAGTTTCGCCAATATATCCTCGCTGACCGTGCTGTCCGTACTCAGGACGACAAGCGCCTGCTGATCGACCAGTTCGCGGCTCAAGTGCAATCGTGCAATGTTGATATTGTTCTGTCCCAGAATTGTTCCGATATTTCCAACCACGCCGGGCTTGTCCTGATTGGACAGAACCAGCATATGCCCTTCCGGAATCACATCCAGGGAAAACTTGTTGATCCGGACAATGCGCAGATCTTTTCTCCCAAAAATGGTGCCGGCGGCCACGCTGGTCTCAGAAGCCGTCTGCACCTTCAGTGTGATCAGCGTCGCATAGTCCTCAATTTTGCTGCTCCTGGACTCGACCACACGGATTCCACGCTCCTTTGCGATAATCGGCGCGTTGATATCATTCACCTCTTCGTTCAGGATGGGCCGCAAGAGACCCTTCAGAATCGAAATCGTGATGGGGGCCACATCATAACTTGTGATTTCTCCGCTGTATTCAATATCGACTTTCTGGATACCACCCGTTACAAACTGGGCCTGGAACTTACCGAGCTGCTCCCCCAGGGAAATATAAGGCCCAAGCACCGACATCAGTTCAGCGCTTACCGAGGGAAAATTGAAGGCGTTTCGAATTTCTCCCCTGATCAGATAATCGACCATCTGTTCGGCGACGGCAATGGCGACGCTGACCTGTGCCTCATCCGTCGAGGCACCAAGGTGCGGCGTAGCGACGACCTGATCCAAAGCGATCAATTCCTGATTTTTGGTGGGCTCCTCTTCAAAGACATCGAGGGCCGCGCCGGCGACCTTGCCGGAAACGATGGCGTCATGGAGATCCTTCTCATTGACAATCCCACCACGCGCACAGTTGATGATGAAAACACCGTCCTTCATTTTTGAGAAGGCCTCGGCGTTGATCATGTATTTTGTTTCCTTGGTCATGGGGCTGTGGATGGAAATGAAATCGGACTTGACCAACAATTCATCCAGGGGCACCAAGCTGATTCCAGCCTCAGAGGCCGCTTCGGGGGAGATGAAGGGGTCATAGGCCAGAACGTTCATCTTCAACCCCTGGGCCCGGTCGGCCACCACACCACCAATCCGTCCGATACCCAGGATACCCAGGGTCTTGTTGCAAAGTTCGTTACCCATGAACTTGTTCTTTTCCCATTTTCCGGCTTTCATCGTGGCCGTCGCCTGAGGAATCTTCCGTGCCATGGACATCATCATGGCCAAGGCGTGCTCCGCCGTGGTAATGGTGTTCCCGCCGGGGGTGTTCATGACAACGATCCCCCGCTTGCTCGCCTCGTTGATGTCTACATTGTCGAGACCCGCGCCAGCCCGGCCGATCACTTTCAAGTTTGTGGCGCATTCCAGGATTTCTTTCGTTACCTTTGTCGCGCTGCGGACGGCCAAACCATCGTATTCCTTGATGACTCCCCTGAGTTCGTCAGGAGTCAGATTGGTGATGACATCGACTTCGATGCCTTCCGTCCTTTTAAATACTTCGACAGCTTCGTTGGACATGCTGTCGCTGATGAGTACTTTTTTCATGATCATATTCCTCCCATTGTGAATGCAGCGTGTAAAGTACCTATATCGCTGCAACCTTTTCCCGGAAAATCTTTTCCATTTCCGCGAGGGCGATCTTCAAATCTTCCGGTTCGATGGTCGGCCCACACCAGAAACGATAACCAGCCGGAGCATCCTTGTAGGAATTTACGTCGTACGCGATCTTCTTTTTTGCGAGATCACCGGCAATGCCCTTCAGGAACGCAACCTGGTCATCCTTGGAAAGACTGTTAACCTTGGGATCCTTCACCATGAGACAAACTGAGGTACTGGAGCGGATATCCTTGGATTCCGCTAAAAACTCCACCCAATCGTTTTTTTCCACCCATTCTTCGACAACTTTCAAGTTATTGTTAGTTCTGGCAATCAATCCTTCGAGACCAATATTTTTCGCCCACCGGAGCGCATCCAGATAGTCCTCGACACAGAGCATCGAGGGGGTGTTGATCGTATCGCCCTGGAAAATCGCACCATCCACCTTGCCGTTCTTTTTCATTCGGAAAATCTTGGGCATCGGCCAGGGAGGATCGTAAGACCCAATCCGTTCACACGCCCGGGGACCCAGCACCAGGACGCCATGGGCGCCTTCACCGCCCAGACATTTCTGCCAGGAAAACGTCAGCGCGTCAATCTTCGACCAGTCCACAGGCATGGCAAAAACGGCGCTGGTGGCGTCGCACAGGGTGAGGCCTTCCCGGTCATCGGGAATCCAGTCCCAGTCTGGAATCTTCACGCCGCTTGTGGTTCCGTTGGCGACAAAAACGACGTCGTTTGTCCAGTCGACAGCCTTCAGATCAGGAATCTTGCCATAATCAGCCTTCAGGACCGTTGCATTCAATTTCAACTGCTTGTTGATATCCGTTGCCCAGCCTTCACCGAAACTTTCCCAAACGAGAACCGACACCGGTTTGGGACCGAGAAGCGTCCACATCGCCCCCTCGAAGGCCCCTGTATCTGAGCCGGGAAGAATGCCCACAAGATAATGCTCTGGAATAGCCAGTACGGATTTTGTCTCCTCGATTGCTTTCGCCAGCTTCTCTTTGCCCAGATTGGACCGATGGGACCTCCCCACCGCCGCATCCCGCAGCGCGTCGAGAGACCATTGCGGCCTTTTGCTGCACGGACCGGAACTGAAATTCGGATTACCCATACGTTCGCACGCTCCATCTTTAATTTAAAACAGCGGGAATATATATCAGTAATGTTATGATTGCTCAAGTTATTTCGCTCCCTTTTTTCAGGTTGACTGGCACTCCTGTAAAACATATGCTATCGAATGTTTGCGCATATCAGTCTTTATCTTTCGGGATGCAAAACGTGAAACCGAGCAAAACCGCCTTTTTTTGCCAGGAATGTGGCTACCAAACCCCGAAGTGGCTGGGAAGATGCCCTGCCTGCGGCGCTTGGAACCGCTTTGTCGAGGAAGAAGAACCGGCCTCCCCCCCGGGAGGGGAAGCGGATTTATCATTCAACACGCATCCTCTCCCCATCGACGAAATCACGGCGGATGAAGGGGAGAGAATCCTCACAGGAATCGACGAAATGGACCGGGTCCTGGGCGGCGGAGTCGTCGGCGGTTCCGTCATCCTCGTCGGTGGTGAGCCCGGCATAGGCAAGTCGACTCTTCTGCTTCAGATTCTCCAGCAACTGGCCACCCGGGGCAACAAAGTCCTTTACGTTTCAGGTGAAGAATCCGCTAAACAGATCCGTCTTAGAGGACAGCGTGTCGGCGCCCTGTCCGACAACCTGCTGGTTTTGACGGAAATATCCATTGAAAAAATCATCGGGCATTTCCGGGAAGTCCAACCCGCCATTCTCGTGGTGGATTCCATCCAGACCACCCACTCCGCCAACCTGTCTTCCGCGCCGGGCAGTGTCGGCCAGGTCCGGGAGGGGGCGCAACAGTTCGTGCTCCTGGCCAAGAAAACGGGGGTTCCCGTTTTCATCATCGGCCATGTCACCAAAGACGGTGCCATCGCCGGGCCCAAAATTCTGGAACATATGGTTGACACGGTGCTGTACTTCGAAGGCGATTCGGGCCACCCCTACCGTATTGTCCGGGCGATCAAAAATCGTTACGGCCCGACCAACGAGGTCGGTGTTTTTGAAATGGGCGGCAGCGGCTTGAAAGAAGTGGAGAACCCCTCCTCCTTTTTTCTCAATGAGAGACCGGAGGGGACGGTTGGTTCCGTTGTCGTTCCCAGCATCGAGGGAACACGGCCTATCCTTATCGAAATCCAGGGCCTGGTCGGCACCAACCTTTTCGGCACGCCGCGGAGAACCGCCATCGGGGTCGACCACAACCGGGTATCGCTCCTGACCTCCGTCATGGACAAAGTCTGGGGGAAAAATATCTGCGGTCACGATATCTTTATCAATGTCGCCGGCGGGATCAAGGTCGATGAACCGGCTGTCGATCTGGGGGTCGTTTCGACCATTCTGTCCAGTTTTCTGGACCGGCCGATCGATTCACATACCGTTGTTCTTGGCGAAGTGGGGTTGACGGGAGAGATCCGGCGAATCGCGCAGATCGAAGAACGGGTGAAGGAAGCGACCCGCATGGGGTTTACCCGCTACATTTTACCCAAGGGCCATAAAGGCATCCTGCCGTCTTCCTCAAAGATAAAACTGTTCCCCATCGACAACCTCAGGCAGTTGACGGAGCATCTCTTTTAGCTTTAACCTGCGCGTCCTCAGGCGAACAGGAAAACAAACCGAAAATCCCCCGTATCGAACAAGCCACGGTCGCTCAGTTTCAACCTCGGGATCACCAGGCGCGACATGAAGGACTGGTCGCCTAGATCTGCAAGGGCTCATCCCCTGATGCGCCACCCGGGGGGCTCCAGAAACCTCGCCTGCCGTTAGGGAAAAGCCCCCCTGCCCTCCTGATAACGGACAATCCGGATTTTGCAACGGGCGGTCACATGACCGGAGGTTTCTCCGCCCAGACCCCGGTCTCCGCCACGGCCGGCGAACCCCCGCGATCCGTCATGGGACCATGACGCACTGCGGCCTCATATTCGATCTGCCCGGGGAAAAACCTTTTAAAAGGAGGAAGGGGGGCCTGAAGCCCCCCTGAGTAGAGAGGGTGAGGGGCCTTTCACCCCTCCTGATTTTGGATCGTCTATCGGCTCAACATGCCCATTGTCTGTTGCCGAGTATTTTATCCTTGTTGATATTGTATATGCAGATAGTATGCCATTTGCAATGACTTGCATAACATACTGATTTAACGGGTATATTATTTTTCAAGCCCCCGGAGGAAGGACAAAAAATGTCGAACGATTTTTCTCATATAAAAATATCCCTTTTTATTTCAACAGTTTATCTGTTATCGGTTCATTCCTGCCGATTCGACGAAAATGTCGAATCGTTAATGGATTATGACGGCCCCAGACCGCTGTCGGGTCATTTCCTTTGACCGTCTCTCCGGTTTGTATTGTGTTTATCGCCTTGCCGCCAGTGTGGTTGAAGAGGAACCGGAAACCGCTTGCTGAAAAAATGATGGAGGACATGGAACAAAAGCCAAGCCGAAACGTCTGGCAGGAAGTGACGGATGAATTCGATCACCTTGAATGCTTTGAAATGAGCCGGGAACTCAGGTTGCAGGATGATCGCCCGGGTATTCCTTGCCAGCCAAAGAATCCATTGACATCTCCGGCATCGCCGTTGCAACAAATTCAGTGTACCCCTTGCCGTTGCCGGAGGAAGATGTTTCATTCCGCCCAGACCGAAACGGCATCCGGCGGATCTCATAAAATGATCCGGCGTAAAGATGCGCTCAAAACCTCTTGGCGCCAAGGATCCCGTTTCAAAACGCGGTTGACCTCAGGGGGTAGCAATGATATGAACCGTTTATCTTGCATAAACATCCTTTTTCCGGATACTTGACGAACGATGTGATGGGGGGAGCCAAAACCCGGCAGGCATCAACAAAACTGGGCTTTCCTGTAGAATGATTCTGCCGCGCAATCACGTCATTCATCACTGCGAAAAGCCTTCTTTTAAAAGGAGGAAGGGGGGCCTGAAGCCCCCCCGAGTAGAGAAGGTGAGGGGCCTTTCACCCCTCCTGATTTTGGATCGTCTATCGGCTCAACATGCCCATTGTCTGTTGCCGAGTATTTTATCCTTGTTGGTGTTATATTTGCAGATAGTATGCCATTTGCAATGATTTGCATAACATGTTGATTTAACACATATATAAAAATATTATGACGCACACCCAAAGAACAAAATTGTCGAATGATTATTCCTCAAACAAGAAATCATTCATGAATTCAGCATCATACATCATTTGTTCATTGTCCCCCGTTTCGACATTTTTGTCGAATGGAGGGACAATCGTTGCGGTGAACCGTAGACAGGCAATACCTCGTTACGAAAGTACAGAATATGAGGGGCAATAAAAAACTGGTCTGGGAATACCATTCCCCTTCGGAGGAGCCTTCCCCAATCCAACCGCTGGCCGTTGCGCTGGTTTGTCTGGTCTTCATCGCCCTGATCACGGTTATGGGTGTCATGGATATTCGCCGTATCGACAAGACGATTACGGACTTCATTGAAAATCGCGGGGCCGGAATGGTCGGTCTCATCCAGAGCCTGGCCGAGGAAAACTTGAATAAAGTGATCAAGGCCTATCTGCATGACAAACATGATTCTCTGGACAGTACACAAATACGCCTCCACAGGAGTCTTGAAGATCTGGGCAGGGAAATCGATCAGATGTGGCAAAACAGGACACTGACGACGGCTTACCTTAAAAAATACGCCCATGAGAAAGGGCTTTGGTACGCCGGCGTCATCGACAAGAAGGGTCAGACTATTTACGAAAGCCGAAGAATAGAACTCGAGGTGGCCGCTCCCGGTGAGATCACCGCGAATCAAATCGTCCACCCCTTCACGAACCTGGACATTTTTTCGGCCTATGCGAAGGTCAATAAAATCGGTTTCATCGCCATGAATCGCCTGGACGGCAGCGGCATCATTATTATTGCCCTGGATCGCACCCGTCTCGATTACTGGGGGATGAAGGCGTCTATCGAACAAGCTGTGGACGAATCGGGCGGGGCCAGAGGTTTGGGCCTGGTCTACATGATCATGATCGACCAGACTGGAAAGCGTTACACCCAGACCGGGGACATCCCTCAGGAATGGCGTCCGGGGGAAATGCCACAGGCGGAAATCATGGCGGGAAGGAAGGGCCTGACCAGCAGACAGGTCACTTATCTGGGAAAGAATATTCTGGATATCGCCGTCCCCTTGAAACTCAACGGCAAGGTGATCGGTATCGCACGTCTGGGCCTGGAACGGGGGAACGCCGACCGGCTCATCGCGGAAAACACCCGTAACATGTTCATCATCATGATCCTGATCGTCACGATCGCCCTGCTGGCTGTCTGGCTGATGTACAAGAATCAAAAAACCCATCTGGCCGGGATCGTCGCAATGGAACGGCAACTGGAAAAGGCGGAAAGGCTGTCCGCCCTGGGGCAGCTCGCCGCCGGAGTGGCTCACGAGATACGCAACCCCTTGAATGCCATCAGCATGGCTTCGCAAAGACTCAAAAGAGACTTCGTCCCGTCCGATCCGGAAAAAATAACCGCTTTTGAAACCATGACCGGCGTGATTCGCGATGAAATCCGCCGGCTGAACGGCATCATCGAGGAATTCCTTTCTTTTTCCAAAAGCCGCCGTCCGGAGTTGCGTGAATATCCGATTGCCACGGTCCTCCAGAAAATCCTGAATCTCATCGCGGAAGAGGCTAGAGAAAAAGGTATCGAAATCTATGCCGATCTCCCCGACGATGGGCTTGTAATCCCCATGGATATGGATAAACTTCAGCAGGCGTTACTGAACATCATCAAAAATGCCATGGAGTCCATTGAAACGGAAGGGACCATCACCATCGCAACGGAAACGGCCGATAAGGATATGATAAAAATCTCCGTGTCCGATACGGGATGCGGCATGACCCAGGAAGAAGTGGAACAGATTTTCAGTCTGGAATACACGACCAAGGATAAGGGGCTGGGTGTGGGCCTTACCCTGGCCCACGAAATGATTCGCGGCCACGGCGGAGAAATCCGGGTGTGGAGCCAAAAACACAAGGGAACGACCTTTGAAATTTTCCTGATGAAGGAAAGGACGGGCCCGGGAAAACCAAAAAACACAGAAATGGAACAAAAGTAAAATGAAGAAGTTGAATATCCTGGTTGTTGAAGACGGGAAGTCGCAAAGGGAGATGCTTCGAGACTTTCTCAAGAGCGAAGGGCATACCGTGATGGAAGCGGCGGATGGTGAAACGGCCATGCAACTTGTCCACAACCATCACTTCGACCTGCTCCTGCTGGACTACCGGATGCCCGGCATGGACGGCATGGACGTCCTCAAGGCCGTCAAAGCAATGAACCCTGAAATCGATGTGGTCGTCATCACGGCCCATGGAACCATCGAAACGGCGGTGGAAGCCATGAAGGCGGGGGCCTTGGACTATATCATGAAACCTCTGGAGTTCGATGAACTCCTGATCCTGGTTGACCGGGTCGCGGAACGACGAAACCTCATCCGGGAAAACGAACTGCTCCGGAAGGAATTACGGGACAAAAGTATCACAGCGGATCAGATCATCTATCACAACGTCAAGATACAGGAACTCATCAACATGGCGGGCCGCGTCGCCAACAGCCGGGCCACTGTGCTGATTCAGGGTGAAAGTGGAACGGGCAAGGAACTGTTCGCCCGGTTAGTGCACCAGTTGAGTCCGAGATCAAATAACCCCATGATCACCGTCAACTGCAACGCCCTCTCGGAAAGCCTGCTGGAGAGTGAACTCTTCGGCCATGAAAAAGGTTCTTTTACCGGTGCCGAGGCCAGACGTATCGGGCGCTTCGAGGAAGCCGACGGGGGCACCTTGTTTCTCGATGAAATCGGGGATATTACGGCATCCGTCCAGGTAAAGCTACTCCGTTTTCTCCAAGAAAGAGAGATTCAGCGTGTGGGCGGCAATCAGACGATCCATTCCGACGTCCGGGTCATCAGCGCCACCAACCGTGACCTCGAAGCCAGGGTCCGGGAAGGTTGCTTCCGGGAAGATCTCTTTTATCGGCTGAACGTCGTGGTGATGGATATTCCTCCGCTGCGGGAACGAAAGGACGATATTCCTCCTCTCATCGATCATTTCCTGAAGTGCTTCGCCACCGAAAACAACAGGGAAATCGGGGGCGTCAGCAGCGAAGCCCGTGACATGCTGATGAAATACGACTACCCCGGCAACGTCCGGGAACTGGAAAACATCATCGAACGCGCCGTCGTCATCGCCCGGAATAAAACGATTTCCGTCAGGGATCTGCCCTTCCAGCTCGAAACGCCCGGAGAAGAGGAGGAACCGGAAGCGGGTTTGCTGAAAAAATCGGTGGAGGACATGGAACGGAAACTGATCCAGAACGCCCTGAACGAGGCCGGAAACAACCAGAGCCGGGCGGCCGATATCCTCGGAATCAGCGAGCGGATGCTGCGCTACAAGCTGAAGAAACTGGGGCTCAAGGAATGACCGTCGCTTCGCGTTTTTCACTATCCCAACTGTAGGGAGAGTGCCTAACTTTTACATCTAAGCTTTTCCTGGGTGGCCATCATTAAATACCCTCCTTCTTGGATTACCGCGAAACAATCCAGGAGATAACTGGCCACCCTTACTGCCTAACTGTCAAGTCAAGTCCGTCCTCGTGCATCCTCAGACCCTTCCGGCGAATCTCTTTTACATCCTTTTCAAACAGAGCCTCCCCATCAAATTACATGACGGAAATCTTTGCTATATTTCCTTCTGGGAAGCGTACTTGCCGTCAATGATCTCCCAAAGAGCACCATGGGTATCCTTCGGGTGAACGAAAGCGTAGTGGCGCTTCTTCTCCACCCAGAAACGAATCTCCTTCTTCCCGCCAAACGTCTCCGGCACGATCACCGCGCCATTCTCCTTCAGAAGGGGAACAGCGTCTTTCACAGAATCAACGTTGATCGAAAGAAGCTGAACGCCGGGACGGCCATCATTGGCCTCCGTGATCCAGTAGCCAACGTCGTACATCACTCCCTCAGGCTGAGGAGTTGACTTCTTGACCCACTTCGTCTCGCTGCCCATACCGCTCTTCACAACGGTACCCTGTAAATCCTGCAACTCGTACCAGCCGCCGGAACCCTCGTCCTCCATTAGTTCAAGCGTCGTCGGGCCAATCTTGAAGCACGTAACATTGATATGGGAATCAGGATCATAGTAACGCTCAGCAACTTCCCAACCAAAAATACGGCGATAATCCCCCTCCGCCTTCAAAACGTCAAGGACAGCGATGCTGATGTGATCAATAAAATTCGGACAAGATGAACCGGCTTTGTTTCCTCCAACACCCAAACCATACAAAATGTTGTCTAAATGCGATTGCGCTTCGGAATTTCCCTGTTCCGCGGCTTTGCGATACCACTTAACCGCCTCAGCTCCGTTTTCTTCAACGCCAACGCCGTAATAATAGCAATGCCCTAGGTTGCTTTGCGCATCCGCATTCCCTTGTTCCGCAGATTTGCGATACCACTTAACTGCCTCAGCTCCGTTTTCTTCAACGCCAATGCCGCTTTGATAGCAATACCCTAAGTTGTTTTGCGCATCCGCATTCCCTTGTTCCGCGGCTTTGCGATACCACTTAACCGCCTCAGCTCCGTTTTCTTCAACGCCAATGCCGCTTTGATAGCAATACCCTAAGTTGTTTTGCGCAACCGCATATCCCTGTTCCGCGGCCTTGGAGAAAAACTTAACCGCTATCGCATGGTCTTCGGACACGCCGACACCCCAAAAATAGGCGTTACCAAGAATG
>JAAYKM010000035.1 GCA_012522415.1 Deltaproteobacteria bacterium
GGGGAAGAGGGTCCCATCCGTCCTTTTGTGTACCCAGTTGAAGGAGCTGAATCCGTTTTTCAGAGCGTTTTCAATTTGAGACAGCGATTCGCCCCGAGATTCTTTTCCCGACGGTTGGAAGGGCGGGGATAAATCAGCGGGATGGCAAGAGACGAACTCTTCCTTGGTTTTGCAACCGTAAATGTCCAGGGTCGCCTGGTTGCAATCTTTGAAACCATCCTCGTCGAGGATCATGATGGCATCTTTGGAATACTCGAAGAGATTCCTGTATTTCTGTTCCGATATGCGTAGAGCGGCCTCAGCGTGCTGGCGCACCTCGATTTCCTTCATCAGTTCATCGTTCGTGATGCGCAGTTTCACTTCGCTCTCTTCCAGGCGCTGTTTGGATACCGTGGTCTGGCCCAGGCGAACGAACATGTTGTTGAAATCCGTCACCAGAGCGCCGAGATCACCTTTCACCGGCGAACGAACGGAAACATTGAACTCCCCCTTGTTAACCCTGCCCGTTGCTTCCCGCAGACTGTCAATCGTACGGGAGAAATACCTTCCCATCCCATAGGCAAAGAAAAACAGAAGCACACCGGCCCCGACCAGGAGGATCAAGGACAATTTCAGAAAACCCCTGGTAAAAGCGTTAATCGTGCCCGTCAAGCTCTTCGTCATTTCCTCGAAGGCTTCCTGGGTAAGGTGCACCGGTTCGGAGTATTCATCCAGATAACTGGTGCTGGCGACGGACAGCCTGATGCCGTCCGCCGTGGGCGTATTCAGGGCGATAACGTACATG
Organism: Deltaproteobacteria bacterium; assembly: GCA_012522415.1. Lineage (NCBI taxonomy): Bacteria > Pseudomonadati > Myxococcota > Myxococcia > Deltaproteobacteria bacterium. The sequence goes on from JAAYKM010000035.1 coordinate 785, forward strand.
AATTTTGTATACACCTCGTCATCGAAATCCTTCCACGCATAGTATCCCCCCGATCGTTTCTGGAGGCGGGCCTCTTCAAGAATGGACATGAATCCCGGAAGCGGCCGGGCATAGTCCTTGAGATCCTGATTCTCGATTTCAGCGTTCAGGTGAAAGCGGACGGCTCCGGTCGTCAGGTCGTGAACGGCCGTATAACCGGAAATGCCGAACGGCTGAACCGCCAGACGCCGGAACTCCATTGAATTTTGCAGATCGCGCAGGGTCAGGTCGCGATGCTGGGACAGGTAAATATCCAGTTGTAAGGCGACATCCTCGGCCTTTTCACGGATCGAAGTTTCCGCCATATTCCGAATGACCCGGTCGATGCGAATCTGGGTCTGCTTCTCGATCTTGTCGACCCCACGATCGATCTGTCCCACAAAAGAACGATTGTGAAAAACGAAGGCCACGACAAAAAAGGCGACTGGAATCAGAACGGCGCACAAAGTCAAGATGATCAGACGGGTACCGAAACGTTGAGGCTGGAGCCGGTCAAACCAAGACATACAGTCAATCTCCCGGATCAAAAACGGACATTTCGAATGACGTTTTTTTGATTTTTTCGGGATCGTTTTTATTTCGACCCCCTCGAAAAGCACCTATATCAGAAATATCTGATAAAATCTCCCCCCCGTATGGCGTGACGCCCCGCTTTTTTTCCCCACCCCGTCACGACGGTTGAGTTTTCCCTGTCAGTTCGACACCCAATCATGTCATCTTCTGACCGCGGGGGGAAATCCTTTTGACAGTCGCGGACGACGCTTGAACATTCCCCATCCCGCTGACACAGGGAACGCCCATCCCGGATTCGTCGGTCCCGTAAAGGGCGGGACCTCTTTCCCGAATTCACCGCTTTTATTTTCGTCCCCTTCATGTATCATGTCCTTCAAATCAAGGCCTTCACGGATCCATTCACCGGATCCGGCAAGGCCGTGAAAGGGCCCATGATTACACGGTTGAAACCATATTCATTAATACGCTACAAGCAACTCGATTTCTATAGAAAAATGACGGCCGGGGAAAACGGGCAATGAGGTACAAAAGACGTCTATTTCGCCCCGCTTCTCCCCGCGGTCTGGTCGTGCATCTGCTGGACCGTATCGAACGGGAAGGCGCTTTCGCCGAATCGCTTCTCGACGTGTACCTGACCACCAACCTGCAAAACGACGAAAAAAACCGCAGACTGGTCACGCAGGTCCTGTTCGGCACGCTGCGGATGAGAGGTTATCTGGACTGGATCATCAGCTGCTTCTACCGTGGCTCCTTTGCCGCCATGGACGACGGCTTGAAAAATATTCTCCGTGCGGCGCTTTACCAGATGTTTTTTCTTGACCGGATTCCATCCTACGCCGCGGTGAACGAAGCGGTCGCCATGACTGAAGCCCGTTTTCGAGGGCGGGGAGGGCTCGTGAACGCCATCCTTCGCCATGCGATACGCGGCAAGGACGCCATGGATCTCCCCGACCGAGATCGTGATCTCCCGCTTTATGTATCCGTTGTTCACGCCCACCCCAAGTGGCTGGTGGAAACGTGGCTGAAGCGGTTCGGAGAGGAAGAAACGATCCGCCTGTGCGCGGCCGGTAACACGACCCCACCCGTAACCGTCCGGGTCAACACGTTGAAAACATCCCGACGGGAGGTTTTGGAAGAAATGCAGGCCTCCGGCATCGATGCGGTCGCCGCCGGATACTCTCCCGACGGCGTTCGGATTATACATTCAAGTCTGCCCGCCCGGTATACGCCCTGGTTCAAAGAGGGAAAAATCCAGTTTCAGGATGAGGGTTCTCAACTCATTTCAAGATTCCTTGACCCGAAACCGTCTGAAAACATCCTCGACTTGTGTTCGGGCACGGGAGGAAAGACGACCCATCTGGCCGCTCTGATGGGGGGCGCCGGCCGGATCGTCGCCCTGGACAATCGACAGGGGAAGCTGGATGCCTTGCGGGACATGGCGCGGCGGATGGGCGTGTCCTGCATCGAAACCCTCTGTCGTGATGGCAGGGGACACCCCCCGGAGGGCATGGCCGGGCATTTCGACCGCGTGCTGGTGGATGCGCCGTGCAGCGGTCTCGGCACCCTGAGGCGAAATCCCGAAATCAAGTGGCGCCTGGTTCCTGGGGATATCGCTCCATTAGCCGACCTGCAGTTTGGTCTGCTGGAAGGGGCCGCCCGGTATCTGAAAAAAGGAGGCTGTCTCGTTTACAGCACGTGCAGTCTTCTTCCGGAGGAAAACGAGGACAATGTCCGTGCTTTTCTTGCCCGTCACCCCGAGTTTCGTCTGGACCTCCCCCCCATAACCATCCATTCCGACTGTCTGGACAGGGACGGCTGCCTCAGAACGCTCCCACATCTCCATGACATGGACGGGTTTTTCGCCGCCCGCCTGGTAAGGACCATGGCATGACACGGTTTGGTGGACCCCTGAATTCGATTGACTTTATCCGCTCGAACATGGTAGGCATCCCGCTGCACCAGGCAACGTTCCTGACGGTCACGACAGGCGTTCCCCGGATTCCTTCATCACAATACCTTGCCGTATCCCGCAGGATCCGGTCACACAGGCCCTGCCACACGGAAAGCGGAGGATTTTATGTTTCTCAAACAGGTTGAGGTCAGTCCCATGGCGGTATTTGCCTACATCATCGGTGATCCCGCCGCCGGAAAAGCCCTGGTGATCGATCCCGCCGATGATGCGGATCGTCTGATCGGACTCGCTCAAGATAAGGGCATGCGCATCGAATACATCGTCAACACGCACGGCCACGTGGACCACATTTCCGGGAATAAGGAAATGAAAGACAAGACCGGCGCGGCTATCATTATCCACGAATTGGACGCCCCCATGCTGGGGAATACGCCGCCGGCCATGCTCCGCATGTTCGGCGCCACCCAGTCACCCCCTGCGGACATAACCGTCAGGGACGGGGATTTGATCACCGTCGGCGATGTATCCCTCCGGGTCATTCACACCCCGGGACACACACCCGGCGGAATGGCCCTCTATACGGATGGTTACGTCTTCACAGGGGACACGCTGTTTGTGGAAGCCGTTGGCAGGACAGACCTGCCGGGTGCGTCCTGGTCCGTCATGTGCCGCTCCATCAGGGAAAGAATCTTCTCCCTCCCGGACGACACCAAGGTGCTGCCGGGACATAATTACGGCCGAATGCCCGTTTCCTCGGTCGGACATGAAAAAAAGTACAACCCTTACCTTGATTGACGCCATCCACAGGGCTCTCGCTTTCCGGGGAGGCGCACTCATTCCGCTCGACGCAGTACTCACGCCGGACTCATCCCCCTTCCGCCCGAATGGGGATAACAACAGGGAAGGACCAGCCCCAAAAGGCTTCGACAGACCGTTTCTACGCGGTTATCCGCTTGTCCAAACCCGGAACCGGAAGCCACCCCGGACTGTCCCGGAATATTCTCGACAAAACCGGGGGGAAATACGGGGAAGTCCTGAAAGAATTGACCCGATAACCGGGATGGAACCTCTCACTTCTCTTGACACGGAAGCCCTTGATGACTATTGTTACGAGCCGTAGGGGTGTCGGCTTCCCCCGGCTCCTCAGGCGATCGTGGTTCCAGGCAGCGAAGGGTAGTGTCATTACATGATAAAACGTTGTTATTACGAAGTACTTGGTGTCGAAAGAACGGCATCGGAAGAGACCATCAAGAAAAGTTACCGGAAGATGGCCATGCTCTATCATCCGGACCGCAATCCCGGCAATAAGGAGGCGGAAGAAAAGTTCAAGGAGGCGGCGGAGGCCTACGAGATTCTCTCCAATGTCCAGAACAGGGAACTTTATGACCGATACGGTCATGAAGGGCTGAACGGAGCCGGTTTTAGCGGTTTCTCCGGATTCGAGGATGTTTTTTCCAGTTTCAGCGATATTTTTTCGGATATTTTTGGATCCGCCGGCGCCCGGACGAGGGGGCGAACCGCCGCAAGGGCAGGGGCGGACCTGCGGTACGATCTGAACATTTCGTTCATGGACGCGGCCATGGGAGCCGCCAAAGATATTGACGTGGCAAAATTTGCCTTGTGCCGGGAGTGCGGAGGAAGCGGCTCCGAACCGGGCAAAACACCGACCGTCTGCCCAAGGTGCCACGGGCGGGGACAGATCGTTCAGTCCCAGGGCATTTTCAGTATCAGCACGACCTGCCCGCAGTGCCATGGCCAGGGCCGGATGATCACCCATCCCTGCAATGCCTGCCGTGCCGCGGGCCGGGTTCGGGTCGTCAAATCAGTCAATCTCAAAATTCCCGCCGGTGTTGAAACAGGCTCTCGTTTGCGATTGCGCGGCGAGGGAGAGGAAGGGGTGCATGGCGGTCCGAACGGAGATCTCTATGTTTTCATTCAGGTGGAACCGCACGAATATTTCGACCGCCGCGGTTATGATCTGTATTGCCGTGTTCCCATTACGTATATTCAGGCTATCCTGGGAACGAAGACCGATATCCCGACCCTGACCGGCTCGGAGAAACTCAAAATCCCCAAGGGCACCCAGCCAGGTACGGGCTTCCGCCTGAATGGGAAGGGGATTTCCCATTTGCGGGGCATGGGCCGGGGAGACCAGATCATCGAAACCGTGGTCACCATTCCCACCGATTTGAACCGCAAGCAGGAGGGCTTGTTGAAGGAATTGGCCAAACTTGAATAAAATGGACTGAAAGGAGAATCATGATGAACGCCAAACGGACCCTTGCGATGGCATGCGTGTTGTCTTTGATCTTGCTGGGGGGATGTGTCCCCCTGCTGCTCGGGGGCGCCGCCGCCGGTGCCGGCGCGGGCACATATGTGTATGTAAACGGTGAACTGCGGGTGGAGTACAATGTGCCCTTCGAAAAGGTCCGAACAGCCTGCGAAATGGTCATCGCCGACCTGGGCGGTCAGGAAGTGACCCCTGACTGGAAGATCGGAATGGGAACGATCCAGGCCAGAATCCAAAACGAAAAGGTCACCCTGCGCATCGAGTACAAGTCGAAGGACTTCACGATACTGGGCGTCCGTGTCGGCTATATGGGCAACAAGGAGTCCGCCCTGCTCATCAAGGACAAGATCAGCGACTACCTGGTCAATAACCCGTAGATCAAACCGTCTCGGCGCATTCCAGATTGTCTCCGAATTTTTTCACGGGACTCCGCGGGCGGGGCGAGAAGCACGCCGGAATGAGGCTTCCCGTCGGCCTGGAGCCGGCCGAACAGGTGCCCTGACGGATATTGCGCCGTTCCCGGCCTTTATGGTTCCTCCACCCTTTTCCATCGTCCCCTTAAGGCGGAAATGGGAAAAAAATGTTGAAGAAATAAAGGGCCATGGGAATCGAAAACAGGGAGGCGAGGAAGCTTCCGACGATGAATTGGCCGGCCAGGTTCCGGTTTGCTCCCGAGCGCTCTGCAAAAATGGGAATCGCCGTTACGGGCGGCACCGCCGCCTCCAGCATGAGGATCAGGGCCACGGGAAAGGATGGTTTGACCAGGATCAGGATGCCGAGCATCGCCAGGGGAAACACAAAGTTCTTGGCCAGACAGAATTTGACGACTTCTCCCCAATAGATATTTCTCTTTCCCCCTCTTTCCATCATCAGGTCATGGTAAAGACTGCCACCGAGAATCAGCATGAACAGGGGCGAGGCCATCGCCCCGACCATGATGAGAATCGTCTTGACGAATTGCGGCACATAGGACTGAAACCCTATCAGGGCGATCGCCATGCCGACAATCGTTGAAACCAGAACGGGATTGAAGACCCGGGCCATGCTAAAAACCCTGGATGCTTGCTTCCCTGGGAAAAACAACGGATAGGTACTGAACATGAGGGTCGGATGCAGAAAAATCAGGAGAAACAGGGGCACGAAATAGGGATTTTCCGTGCCGAATAAGCCGGTTATGATAATCAGGGGGAAAAAAAGTCCGTTTTGGAAAAAAAGCCCCATGGCGAATTCACCACGGAAGTCCCGTCGGGCAGCCAGGGAACAGAGCAGGGCAAGGGCAAGGGATATCACGAGAAAAGCAAGCCACCACAGGGGCATGTGCCACCAGTCCGGGTTCGTTCGGGACGAAAAATCGACAATCAGGCTGGCCAGCACCAGACATGGTACGGCAACATCAATGGAAAGGGCGGAAAGAAACCCGAGGGTGTCGCCTGATGCACGATGTTGCCCGATAATCCAGAAACCCAGAATCCCGATACCCAGCAGGGTGGCAACAGCCTGAAAAGTGATAAGAAAAATGTCCATGCCTATCTGCTCAATATCTCACGTATTGTTACATCGGATCCTTGGTCCCCAGCCCCCGACCGGACGTCGTTCCGATACGGGATCAGAATGATCCGGGTTGCCCCGTGCAAGGGGACGGAGTGTGATCAAGGCCGGACCGTATCCGCCCCGGAAAACCCTGCGGCAAAATGACCCGGACGTTCATGGTGACGCGCCCCGCCCCATCCCACGGGCCTTCAGCAGGGCGAGAATGGCCGATACATTGTGCTGGACATTATCTATCTGGATTTTCCGGTCGTCCAGGCTCCTCCCAAACCCTCCGAGGGCTTTCGGGGGAACGGGGAAGTACATCGCCGTTTCCTCCCTGATCTGGGTTCCGAGCTGGAAGCGCACCCCCAGCTCGGCGGCCCGCAGGGCCTTTTGGGCGTAAGGGACGTCTCCGGCGGCCGTGAAAAGCCGCCACGCCGCCATAAGCCCCTCGCTGCGGGTGGCAACCTGGTTTGAGTTCGAGGTGTATCCGTACATGCCGACCTGGTCGGGATATTCCGCCCGGGTATTCTGGTGGGCGACGATGGCATCGACAATTTTCCTGGCATGGTCCAAAAACAGCGGTTTTTTCCGGTAACGGTAAAGCTCGTTCAATCCGTACAAAAGCCAATGGTCGTGGTCCAGTTTATCGATTGTTTTCCCCCGATCCCGAACGGCAATCAGCCAGTTTGCCGCGGCATCGGCGGCGTCAAGCCATTTCTTGTCCCGGTCAAGCCCATAAACGCGGGTCAGAGCGAGAATGGCCTCCCCGGGATAATAAGCGGATACGAAGTTTCGGGATTCTCCTCCCCCGGAGTAGGTCTGTATATGAGGGTAAAACTCGCCGGATTTACGTTGAATGGCCACCATCCTCTGGCAAAGCCTGTTCATCGTCTTCGAATGCCCGTAATCGGAGGTCGCTTCGGCATACTTGGCCAGGGCCACGGCAGCCAGAGCGTTGGCGCCCAACTTGGTTGTTCCCCCTTCGACCACGCAATAGGCCGAGGTTTCCGGCGGTGGGCATGGCTTCGTGGCGTTCCAGAGGTAGGCAATCGCTCTTTTGGCCGCCTCAAGAATCTCGTCGCTGCGGCTATGCTGATAAAGCTCCATCATGGCGTAAACGGTTCCGGCATGACGCACCACATTGTAACCGCTTTCCTCGGCATCTGTCACAGGATTATAGAGGTAAACGAATCTTCCCTCCGGTCCCACAATCCCCGCCAGATATTGAGCCGCCAGATCGAGGCTGGAACGAAGGTCTTCGTCCCCTGCTTCCCCGTAAAGCCTGTGGCCTCGGAATGTCGGGAGAAAGGCCGTGCCGTCATAAAAGCGCGCCTCGACGTCAAAACGCAGGATCCGGGTTTTCAGGTTCGCCAGAAGCTCCGTAAATTTTCGACCGTCCCTGCCCGTTCGGTCCAGGTAGGCCGCCATTCCACCGACATCGAACCGGCCCCCCGTGCCGATGAGATCGTTCGCCGAAATTTCCTCGGGAAGAAAGGCAAAGGGCACCCTCCCGTCAGGCGACGCAACAGCAATCCCCTGCAGGCCGACTTTAACGCTGTAGCGGATAAATTCGTTGAAAATACCGAGATCGGCAAGATTATTCGCAATGTGGATTTTAACCAGGGACATCCCCGCATGGGCGGCTTTGTCGCCGTAAAGGTTGACCATGCAGTTCGAAAACGCGGCATTGAGGGCCGGCCCCTCGGCAAAATTGACCCGGGCGGGGGTTCTCCCGTCACTGAGAGATACAAAAAAAAGGGTCCTCCCGGGACGGTCGAATCCCGGGTCGCCCCGGATGATGGCGCCCGGCGCGCGATGGCCCCGCCCTCCCCCCAGGCCCCTTACGCAGTCCAGTACGAGAGCCCCCATCTGCTTCCACTGCCTGTCCGTTATCGGTTCCGTAAGGGGGGAAACGACCGCACCAGGACCCGGACCGGGATAAGGCCAAATCAGGAGCAGGCAAAACAGAACCAAAGGGATCTTATATCGGTTTTTCATGCCTCCCATTCCAAATGGTTTGATAAGCAGGATTATGGCCGATGAAATTTCGATTGCCAATCCTCACCACACCATGTATTGATTTTCAATCCTTGCCGGGGGGGGGTGTTCCCGAACCCGCAAAGGGTTCAAACGAGGGGTCTTGACACGCTCCCCCGGCGTACACCGTGAACCGCGCCGTTTCCTCCGGCATGAATTTCCGGAAATGATCAAAATGATAACCCACCGGGCCACAACATGAAAAAAATTCTTTTGGGCGTCATCCTGGGCGCCCTCCTGTCTTACCTTTCCATGCGGGGCATTCAATTCGACAGCGTGGCCGCGACGATCCGCCGTATCCAGCCGCTCCATGTATTCTCGTCTCTTCTTCTCATGTTTCTTATGCAGGTCATCCGCGCGGTCCGCTGGGGGCTGATCCTAAGACCCGTTGTTCGTGTGGACCCCTTCACCCTTTTTTCGGTCACCAACGTAGGATTTCTCGCCATCGTGGCTTTTCCCGCCCGTCTGGGGGAACTGGTCCGCCCCCTGCTGATCTCCCGCAAGAAGGCGGTGCCGATGACGTCGGCTCTGGGAACGGTCTTTGTGGAACGGATCATGGACCTCGTTACGGTGCTGCTGATCGTGGCGTTCCTGCTCCCCCTGATCCCGCTTCCACCCTGGCTCATCCGTTCCCTGGCGATCATGTCCCTGATCTCCCTGGGGGCAACCGTGTTCCTCGTCAGCATGACTCTCAGGAGAAAGAACCTGGAAGGCCTGTGGGGCTTCCTTCCCGCTTCCCTGCGGGGAACCTTTGCCGGGAAACTTGGCCGTCTGGCTGCTCAATTCATGGACGGTTTTGCCGTAATCAGGAATGCAGGACAAATGGTCCGGCTGATGATCCTGTCCCTGGGCGTCTGGTTTGCCAATGCCGGTGCGATCTACGCCCTCTTTCTCGCGTTCGGATATTCCCTCTCCCTGCTGACCGCCTTTATCCTCATGTTCGTACTCATTGTGGGAATCGCCATCCCGACGGCTCCCGGATTTGTCGGCAACTGGCATTACGCCTGCGTCCTCGCCCTGACCTCTTTCGGCCTCGACAAGACGGACGCTCTGGCCTTCGCCGTCTTTTATCATGCCCTGTCGATCGGCCTCGTCCTGATTCTCGGTCTTCTGTTTCTGCCCTTCAACCGTTTTACCTTAAGGGAACTGAGAAACGGCAGGGCATGAAACGATCCCGTCGGCTCAAATGCTTCCACAGGGCCGGTCTCACACCTTCCAGGGAAACGATCCCCCGTCGGGCAACGGAATGGACAACTTTCAGGATTCCCCCTTTGTCTCCAGACCGTAGGCCTTGATTTTCCGGTGGAGGTTACTCCGCTCCAGTCCAATGGCCTCGGCCGTTCTTGAAATATTACCATCGAATTCCTGGAGTTTCCGGACAATGAAGTTCTTTTCAAAATCCACCTTCGCAGCCCGGAAGGAATCCGCCAGGGGCATCCGGTCTTCCGGCATATCGCCATGGATTTCCTTCTCCAGGGAGGGAACATCCCCGGCGGCAATGGTCAAACCCGGTGTCATGATGACCAGCCGTTCCGTGAAATTTTTCAGTTCCCGGACGTTACCCGGCCAGTCATGATCCTGAAACAGGGACAGCGCCTCATCGTCGATGCTCTTTTCGGGCTCCCCCTCCCGCTGGGCGAAATCCCGCAGGAAACGTTTCACCAGGACGGGAATATCCCCCTTCCTTTCCCGCAAAGGCGGCAACACCAGAGGAATCACGTTCAAACGGTAGTACAGGTCCTGGCGAAACCGGCCCGCCTCCATCTCCTTCTCCAGGTCCTTGTTCGTCGCCGCCAGCACTCGGACGTCCATGGAAATGGGTTTCGTACCCCCGACACGCTCGAATTTTTTTTCCTGGAGAATCCGGAGGATCTTGGCCTGGGCCTTGAGACTCATATCGGCCACCTCATCCAGAAAAATCGTTCCCTCGTGAGCCAGGTCGAACTTACCCCGCTTGGACGCCGTCGCCCCCGTGAAGGCCCCCTTTTCATGGCCGAACAGTTCGCTCTCGATCAATTCCTCCGGGATGGCGGCGCAATTCACCTCGATAAAGGGCCGGTTGGCCCGCCTGCTTTTGCGGTGGATGGACCGCGCCACCAGCTCCTTTCCCGTCCCGTTTTCCCCCATGATCAGGATCCAGGCGTTCGTCGGCGCGACGATATCAATCATCTCCTGCAGGGACACGATCGATTCACTGCCGCCGGTCAGTTCATAATCCTGAACAAGCTTCTGCTTCAGAATAAGGTTTTCTTCTTCCAGGCGCACCATGTCGAGGGCATGGTCCACCACCAAGATCACTTTCTCAAGGGAAAGGGGCTTTTCGATGAAGTCAAAGGCCCCCAGTTTCGTCGCCTTGACCGCCGTCTCGATGGTTCCGTGCCCGGACATCATGACAACCCGGATCTGAGGGTGATCGGCCCGGATCTGCTTCAGCGTTTCGATACCGTCCATACCGGGAAGCCAGATATCGAGAAGGACCAGGTTGGGGAGTTCCTCATCGACTATCTTGATCGCTTCCTCGCCGCTGTTTGCGGTCAGAACCTCGTAACCTTCATCCAGCAAAATCCCCCGCAGGGAACTGCAGATGCTCTCTTCGTCATCAACAACCAGAACGGTCCGTTTCATATCACTCTGTTCCACCTTTAACGGATCAATCGATAAAAGTCATCATTTCATAGATCCTGAACCTCTGCAACCTGCTTGCCGTTTTCCTGTTCAGGCATGCTCTCCGGTACAGGCAGTTCGATGACAACAACCGTCCCCACCGACTCGCCGGCCTGAACGATGACCGACCCATGATGATCGGCAATGACCGAATTGACAATGGCCAAGCCAAGACCTGTACCAGATCTCTTGGTAGAATAATAGGGTTCAAATATTTTCATCGTGTGGCCGGAGGGAACACCGCAACCGTTGTCGGCAACGGACACACGGACCTTCCCCGTTCCCGGATCATGGCGGGTCGCCACGTTGACCTGTCCCTGAGGCCTGTTCATGGCGGCTACAGCGTTATCGAGCAGGTTCACCATGACACGACGGATCTGCTCCACATCCAGATGCAGAGGCGGTATGTCCTCTCCCGGGGTGAACGTAAAGACGATATCCTTGTGTGCGTCCTGGAAAAGGAGGATGGGATCATGGATCGCCTGATTCAGGTCATTTAACGCCAACGTCGTTACGGGCATCCGCGCGTACCTCGAAAATTCGTTGACCAGATTCTTCAGCACCTCCACCTGGTTGATGATGGTATCCGTGCATTCCCTGAAAACCTGTTCGTCGTCACCCAGATTGCCGCCGTAACGTTTCTGCAGGCGTTGCGCGCAGAGTTGAACCGGTGTCAGGGGGTTCTTGATTTCATGGGCCATCCGCCGCGCCACTTCACGCCAGGCGGCGGCGCGTTCCATTTGCTGCAGCTGGGTCAAATCCTCGAAAACCATAACCATACCGAGATCCGCGCCCGTGCTCTCGTGAATCACCGTAATCGTGACCAACACGGTCAAGGGCCTTTCTCCAATCAGGAGTTCCAGCTGTTTTTCCACAACACCGCGCCCGCTGCTCCGCACGGTGTCGAGCAGGTCGCTGATCGCGGACATGTTCTCGGCCGCCAGCGGTTCTGCAAAGGGCCGGCCAAGCACCTTTTCCGCCTGGATACCCAGCATCATTTCTGCCGCCCGGTTCATGGTCGTCACAACCCCCGCCTGGTTCAATGAAAGAATGCCGGCGGAAACATGGAGCAGGACGGCTTCCATGTATTTTCGCCGTTCCACCAGATGGGCATTGGCCAGCTGCAGATTCCGGTCGCTTTTTTTCAGGTCTCTTGTCATCTGGTTGAAGGATTGGACCAGAACACCGATCTCGTCCTCCGCGGCAATATCGATCTGGTAGTCGAGGTCCCCCTCGGCGATCCTGCGGGTCGCCTCCGCAAGATCCTGAATCGGTTCGGTCACGCCCTTGGCCAGAAACAGGCCGAACCAGGTCGCTGAAAAAATGATGAGGAGGGTCACAATGGATAAGGTGATGATATAGCTCAATTTGATCGGTGTCTTGAACAGGCGTAATTGATTATAGGCCTCGGACGTGCTGGAAACGACAGCCATTTTATCCACAATATTTTGAGGAATGAGGGAGCCGATCAGGACGTAACCGATGACCTCGTGCGGTGTCGCATGGGAGAAAACGGGCACCAGCACATTCACGAGATCACCGAACTTCGAGGGCCTGACAACGGCCGCCTCCTTTCCCGCGTAGAGGTCCTCCCGAACCCGGGCCGTCAGGATATTCCCGGGCACGCCCGGAAAGCCGGGGTCCTGAAACACAAGGTCCTCCTCGCGATTGTCGAAGGCGATCCGGAGACAGCCCAGCCTGAAATTCCTCTGCTTCAACTGGGCAAGGCTTGCCAGGAAGTCCATTCTTTCGATGTCGTAGAGTTGGTTCAGGGTGATGTCGGAAGCGATCTGCCGGGCATAAAATTTTGTCTGTTCCTCCGTCTGCTGGTAATGAATATGGGCCAGGTCCAGTGTCTTGTTGAGGGCGTCTCCGGTCTTGACGCTGAACCAGTTTTCAATACTGTTGGAGAGAAAATTGATGGATACAAAAAAAAGGATGACCGTCGGAATCAGGGACAAGCTGACAAAAGCGGTCACCAGCTTGGTGCGCAACTTCGAGCCGAGGATCCCGCGGCGCCGCTCGAACACGAGCTTAACGACATTACGGACAATGAGAAAAATCAGAAAAAGAATGAGGATGGCATTGATATTGAGGAGGCCGACGAAAAAGATGTTGTTGGCGGCACCCCAGTCAGCCTGTTTTTCGAAGAAGAGATGGCCGACATAGGTGAGGGCGATGATGACCAGAAGGGTGACGATGATGAGGATTCTTTCCCTTTTCCGTCTCCTTTTTTCCCGGATCTCCATGAGATTTCCGCCGGTCGGTTCATTCAATCTTTCCAAACAAACTCCTTCCGGTACCAGCCTGTTTCCGACTCCATAAACGGTAGAACCACCATGATGTATCGGATGAACCGGGAATGATCATCTTTTTCAATTTTTGCCTTGATCCGAACATAATAGTTTTCCGCCTTGTTGAGCCTGCCAACCTCGAACACGGGAACCCCGCTGAGTTCGATCAGAGAATGTTCGGCGCTCCCCACGTCGTGAAATTCCGACGTTTCCATTTCCTTCTCATCAAGGCGGACCGTCACATAGATTGTTTTCTTGATATTGTCGTACTTGACGGCATTGCGTACCACCTGGTCGGAAAGTCGCCGGTCGAACCAGTAGGGTCTTTTCTGATAAAAGTTGACATAGAAGGTACACCGGACCGTCACGCCTGCGTATATCAGTCTTTCCGTTCCCTCCTTCAGAAAATCCTGAGCCCTCGCGTAAACCAGAATGTCGCGGGTGTCGTCCATGACCATGACTTCATCGATGCGTCCGTCCTTCGCGCAGGACAAAAGGGAGAAAAATAAAAGAAAAACCGCAACAAGACACGGATATGGAAACGCCCTGCCTGTCCCCATGGGATTTTAGACCACCTCTGTCGATTCAATAATGGATTGTTTTTTTTAAGAAACTAATCCCCAAAAAGCAAGCGCTATTTATGGGGATTCAGGGGTCCGGGCAAGGCAATCCGGAATCGGGACACGCTAAGGACGTGCCGAATCACCTTCAGCCGCAAACGATCGGGGGAGGGAAAGACGTTGTTCCAGCGGTGATTCGCCTTCGTCGAGGCGGACAATCCGCCAGTTTTCCGGCTGTTCCAGCACCGCCTTTAAAAGCATGAAGTGGAGTTTGTGACCGGATTTAAAGGCTTTGAAATGCCCCAGAATGGGCATACCGATCAAATAGAGATCGCCGATTGCATCAAGGATTTTGTGCTTCACAAATTCTTCGGGGTGACGGAGACCTTCCTTGTTTATGATTCTCACGTCATCCAGAACGACGGCGTTTTTGAGCGATCCACCCAGGGCCAGTCCCCGTGCCTGGAGATATTCCACATCCCTGAGGAAACCGAACGTCCTCGCGAAGGAGATTTCCCGCTCGTAGGAATCCTCCGACAGCTTGAGATCATACGTCTGACGGCCGATGAGGGGATGGTCAAACCGGATCTCGTACGTGATTCTGAATTCGGGCGCCGGCCCCAGTTCCGCCCAGCTTTCGCCGTCCGAAACGGACACGGGTTTTTCAATGACCAGAACCCGCCGGCCGCTTCCCTGTTCCCTGATGCCCGCGCTCTTAATCAGGTCGACAAACATCAGGGCGCTGCCGTCCATCACGGGCACTTCCGGACCGTCCAGTTCGATCTCCGCATTGTCGATCCCCATTCCCCTCAGGGCGGAAAGCAAATGCTCAATCGTCGAAATCGCATTGCCGTTATTGCCGACAGTCGTCGCCAGGGTCGTATCGGAAACGTTTTCGATGGATGCCCTGACCCGTTTGTTGTTTCCCGCCGCGTCCTGCCGGACGAACGTAATCCCTTCATCCACGCCGGCCGGTTTGACGGTCATGCTTATTTTTCTTCCCGTGTGCAAACCAACACTGGCACAGCTTACCTGATTGTCGATTGTTCTTTGCGAATACATGAAAATAACGTCACTCCCACCCCGGCCATCGAATCCCGTCATTGGGAACCGGACCGGTTCCTCTTCTTATTTCTTGTTACTGCTACAATCTGTACCTACAAAAAATATACCACGAAGGATAATGGCCGCCAAATTAAAATCCGCCCTTCAAGCAACTGAATACATGACGTTTTTATTATCGGCATGGTTGGCCTGGGCAAATCGCCTTTTCCCCGGTTGTGTTGTTTGAGACACATCTTGACAAAATGCGTGGCTTTCCATCCGCAGCCTCGCCTTCGCCACGTCGCTTGGGGAGGTCGAAAACAGGACGTGAAACCATGTCCAGGGGATCAGGCCTTGCAGAACCGTTCCCGCTCGCTGAAAATACAGCCGCAGTAGTTCTGCCGGTACATGCCCCGTTCCTTCGATATCCGGATGCCTTCCCGCCAACCCTCCCGGAAATCATGGTAGAAAAAGGTCACGCCGTATCGGGCCGACAGTTCTTCCGCCGTCTTCGCGATCAGGTCATGTTTCTGATAGCGGCTGTACAGAAGCGTCGTTGTCAGGGCATCCGCCTTCCTTTCCACCGCTTTGGAGAACGCTGCGTGCAGCCGCTCTTCGTAACAATGGCGACAACGATCACCCTCATCAAAGGACACGCGCTGGAAATACCGCTCCACGGGATAACCCGGGTCAACCTCCAGGGGCAGGGATTCCTCGCGGGCAAAGATCTGCAACGTTTCCAGACGTTTCCGGTATTCAGCGTAGGGATGGATGTTCGGGTTATAAAAAAAGCCCTCCACGTCGTGCCCCGCCGACCGCAAATATCCCAGGGGGTGGATGGCGCAGGGGCCACAGCAGATATGCAGGAGGATTTTCATGATGACTCCTTTTGGGCGCCCCTCGTCCGGATTAAAAAAGCTCTTTCTGTCCCTGACAGGGCCGAGGCCTGCCGAAGTGATCGTAGGCCAGTTGCGTCGCCACGCGGCCCCGAGCCGTGCGCTGCAGGTATCCTTCCTGGATGAGGTAGGGCTCATAGACATCTTCCAGCGTCGTCTTCTCCTCCCCGATGGCGGCGGAGAGATTTTCGATGCCCACGGGTCCGCCGCCGAACTTGTCGATCACGGCCAAGAGAATCGTCCGGTCCATCTGGTCGAATCCCCGCTCATCGACTTCGAACTGCTCCAGGGACTCAATCGCCACGGCGTGGTCAATCAGACCTTCGGCCCTGACCTGGGCGTAATCCCGCACGCGCTTCAACAGGCGGTTCGCGATGCGGGGGGTGCCTCGGGACCGCCGTGCCAGTTCCCGGGCGCCATCCCTGTCGATGGCGATATCCAGGATTTTCGCCGATCTCCTGACGATCACGGCCAGTTCTTCCGGCGTGTAGAAATCAAAGCGAAAGCTGATGCCGAATCGGTCCCGGAGGGGAGAAGTCAGGAGTCCCGCCCGGGTCGTCGCACCGATGAGCGTGAAAGGCGGAATTTCGAGCTTCATTGACCGGGCGGAGTGTCCCTGGCCGATGAGGATGTCAATATGATAATCCTCCATGGCCGGATAGAGGATTTCTTCCACCACATGGGAGAGGCGGTGGATTTCATCGATAAAGAGAATATCGTGTTCGTGCAGATTGGTGAGGATCGCCGCCAGGTCTCCTGGACGTTCGATGACGGGGCCCGAGGTGACCTTGAGGTCCACGCCCAGTTCCCGGGAAACGATATAGGCCAGGGTTGTTTTCCCCAAACCCGGCGGGCCGTAGAGAAGGAGATGATCCAGGGCTTCTTTCCGCCCCTTGGCGGCGTCAATGAAAATCGCAAGATTTTCCTTGACCTTCTCCTGCCCGATGTACTCCACCAGTGTTTTCGGGCGCAAGGTCAGCTCTTCGCCCTCTTCCTCGTCAAGAGGTGCCGGGGTTACGATCGATTCTCTTTTTATGGCACCCATACCGTTTGTCCCTTAACCGGTGAGCAGAAATCAGTTCGCCAGAAGCTTGAGCGTTTTTTTCAGGATCACATCCAGGGAAATCTGCTCGGCGTCCGCCTCCTGGATAACCCGGTCCAGGGCGTCATTGACCATCTGGTTCCTGTAGCCGAGATTCATCAGGGCCGACAGGGCGTCTTCGCGAACCGCGTCCAGGTCCGCCGTCCGTGGTTTATCCCCCCCCGGTGCGTCCGGCGTGTCGGTTATTTTCTTATCCCGCAGGTCAAAGATGATCCGTTCCGCCATCTTTTTTCCCACACCGGGTATGCGGATCAAACGGTTCAAGTCGCCCCGGGAAATCAGGCGCAGGAGCTCCGCCGGATCGGTCCCGGAGAGGATGTTCATGGCCAGTTTCGGCCCGATCCCGTTGACGGAAATGAGGATCTGAAAAATGTCTTTCTCCCGCTCACTGATGAAGCCGAAAAGACTGATGGCATCCTGCCGGACCTGGGTGTGGACGTGAAGCACCACATCCTGTCCTATGTCGGGCAATTCGTAAAAGGTACTCAGGGGCACGAAGACCTCGTAACCCACCCCCATCGCCTCGACGACCAGTGAAGCCGGCCTTTTCTGAATCAGGGTGCCGTTGAGACGCGCGATCACTACACGGGAGTTCCTTTCTGAAAATTCATATGACAGATGGCCGCCGCCAGGGCGTCGGAAGCATCGACTGGCGGAGGCTCCGGAAGGCCCAGAATGGCCTGGACCATTTTCTGCACCTGGATTTTTTCCGCCCGGCCATAGCCGACGACGGCGCTCTTGATTTCCAGGGGGGAATACTCGAAAACGGCCACCCCTTCCGAGGATCCCGCCAGAACCGTGACCCCCCGGACATGAGCCTGTTTGATGAGACTCTTTATGTTTTTCCCGTAAAATATATCCTCTACGGCCAGGGCCTGGGGTTCATGTTCCCGGATGATTTCGACGAGTTTCCTGTGAATCCATATCAGGCCGCCGGACAGAAGCTCATTTCTCCGCAGGCGGATTTCACCGTGGAGGATATACCGCGGTTTCCCCTTCATCTTTTCTATCAGGCCATATCCCGTTACGTGGAACCCCGGATCTATCCCCAATATCTTCACGGGTTTCCCGCCCCAACCGCTCCATGGGCCCCACCCGGGACGACCATGAAAGACTTTTCGGTTTGTTGCACAACCAGGCTCCTCAACCCGCGCTCAGTTTTTCCATCACCTCGTCGTCTATGTCGAAATTGGCGTACACGTTCTGAACGTCGTCGTTGTCCTCCAGTTTTTCCATCATTTTCAGCATCGACTCCGCTTTGCCCGAATCCAGCTTGACCTCATTCTGGGGAACCATGGTAATTTTTGCTTCCACGTGGGATATTTGCTCCGCCTCGATGGCGGACCGGACGTCCTCGAAAGCGGAGAGCACCGTTACCAGGGTGTATTCAGCCCCGTCATCCCGGACATCCTCGGCGCCCGCTTCCAAGGCGATTTCCATCAGTTTTTCCTCGTCCGCGACGGTTTTCTCGATGGAAATCGTCCCCTTTTTTTCAAAAATCCAGGCGACGCACCCGTTTTCACCGAGGTTCCCGCCACTTTTTGAGAATATGTGCCGTATTTCCGCAACCGTACGCTGCTTGTTGTCCGTCATGACCTCCACCAGCACGGCCACACCGCCGGGACCGTACCCCTCGTAGGTCAGTTCCTCGTAATTGACCCCACCCTCCGCAGCCCCCATTCCTTTCTTGATGGCCCGGTCGATGTTATCCTTGGGCATGTTTTCCGCTTTGGCCGCCAGTATCGCCTGCCGCAACCGGGCGTTCCCCTCGGGATCCCCGCCCCCCAACCGGGCGGCAAGGCTGATCTCCTTGATCAGTTTCGTGAATATCTTCCCGCGTTTCGCATCGGCGGCGCCCTTTTTTCTCTTGATGGTACTCCATTTTGAATGACCGGACATAGAACTACACTCCTTGATTCCTCGGATTAGATTTTATCGGGAGCCTTTTCATAACATAGAGGACGGCTTCTTTTCAAATAAAAAACCCCTCCAGTCCTGAAGGGGTTTGGTATTTATCCCGGCGGCTACCTACTCTCCCACTCAGTCGCCCGAGCAGTACCATCGGCGCCAGAGAGCTTAACTTCCGTGTTCGGAATGGAAACGGGTGGGTCCTCTCCGCTATAACCACCGAGATATATTCTCATGTATTGATGACAATTGCACACCGGAAGCGATAAAATTATAAATTATGGTCAAGCCTCACGACCGATTAGTATCAGTTAGCTGAACACATTACTGTGCTTACACACCTGACCTATCAACCTCGTGGTCTACAAGGGGTCTTCAGTTCTGATGTCTCCACCAGAAGGGATATCTTATCTTGAGGTGGGCTTCCCACTTAGATGCTTTCAGCGGTTATCCCTTCCGAAC
>JAAYKM010000036.1 GCA_012522415.1 Deltaproteobacteria bacterium
GAAAGAAGAAAATGTTCTTCTCTTCGCCCTTGCCGGTCAGCCAAATGTCGGCAAATCAACGGTATTCAACATCCTGACGGGACTTTCACAGCATGTAGGAAACTGGCCTGGCAAAACGGTGGAAAAAAAGGAGGGCTCCTGCGAATCGGGCAATCAGAAGGTTCGCATCGTCGATCTGCCCGGGACCTACAGTCTGACATCTTTCTCTGAAGAAGAAAAAATCTCCCGTGATTTCGTCCTGAAAGAAAATCCTGACGCCATCATACTCCTCATGAATGCAGCGGCCATGGAAAGGAGTCTTTATCTGCTCTCGGAGTTGCTGCTCCTGGGACCACCGGTCATCATCGCCGTCAATATGATCGACGTCGCCGAGGATCAGGGCATTGAAATCGATATTGAAAGACTGGAAAAGGAACTGGGAATTCCGGTTGTACCCATGATCGCAACCAGAAACAAGGGCATAGACAAACTGCTTTCCAGGGCCATCGAACTTGTAAAGGGAAAAGTCGCCTACCGCCCGCATGTTCCCGATGTCTCTGAAGACCATCGGGATGTCTTCCTTAAACTGACCGGACTGGTCACCCCCTATGTGCCTCCTGATTACCCGGTGCCCTGGATTACCACCAAGATCATGGAAGGCGATCCTGAAATTCTTGATATGATGGCTTCAAAGACTGCCCAGGGGGTCTGGAACGATGTGCAAAGTGAACTCTCCGCGCACGAGGATTCACTCCGGGCCGTCGTTTCCGGACGCTATGAGTGGATCGAAAGGATCTCGAGAACCGTTGTGTCACGGTTCAAAATAGGAGAGATCCTCATGACCGATCGCATCGACCATATTCTGACACGACCCGTTTTCGGGATACCGATCCTGCTTGCCATTCTCAGCCTGGTGTTTTTCCTGACCTACACGGTCGGTTCTCCGCTTCAGGATCTGATGGAGCAGGGTATTTTTGGACTCATCACCCTTCTGAAACCGTTGTTGAGTTCCGTCCCCACTTGGCTTCAGTGTCTGCTTCTCGACGGCATGGTCGGCGGCGCCGGTTATGTGGTTACCCTGCTGCCCATCCTCCTGATTTTTTTTGCCGCCATAGCCTTTCTGGAGGATGTCGGCTATATGGCGCGGGCCGCCTTCGTTATGGACCGCTTCATGCATCTGATCGGCCTGCACGGCAAAAGCTTTATTCCCATGTGCCTGGGCTTCGGGTGTAATGTGCCCGCCGTACTTGGAAGCCGCATCATTGAATCCAGGAAGGAACGGACCCTCACGATTTTCCTTACTCCCTTCATTCCCTGTACGGGACGTTACGCCGTGCTTATCTTCATGGCATCAGCGATCTTCGCTGAAAAGGCGCCTTTGGTTTCCTCATCCCTGATGGTCCTCAACATGGTTGTCCTCGGACTCATCGGCATTTTTATCAAGCTGACCATCTTCAAGGAAGAATCCACGCCTTTCATCATGGAGCTCCCGCTTTACCATAGGCCCGATCTCAAAACGATTGCCATGGCCGTGTGGGCAAACCTCATCGCCTTCGTAAAGAAGGCGGGTACGATCATCCTGGCCATGTCGATGATTGTCTGGCTCTTCTCCTATTTGCCCCACGGCAATGTGGAAACCAGCCTGCTGGCCTCGGCGGGCAAATGGATCGAACCTCTGGGTTTCCCTCTCGGACTGGACTGGAAAATGATCACCGCCCTCTTCTCGAGCCTCGTGGCCAAGGAAATTTCCCTTGCGACCCTGGCCGTTCTCTATGGCCATACGGAGGAGGCGATCGGTCCCATCCTTGGACAGTTTATGCCGGCCGCCTCAGCCCTCGCCTTTCTGGTTGTCCAGATGCTCTTTTTGCCCTGTGTGGCCACCATCGCGGTGATGAAGCAGGAAATGGGTAACTGGAAGTGGTTCGCATCCGCCCTGGGCGTGACGCTGATCCTGTCTTACACGGCCGGGATTGTTGCCTATCGCACAGCCCTCTGGCTGGGGTTATAGTCCGGTTTGTCGTTTAAGCGCAGGGTCACAGTCCTCTTTTTCTCCGGCACAGGGCCCTGTTCCGGAGAAACCTCAGGGTACGGTTGAATCCGGGGCAACGGGGGGACCGTCCGGGGTGCTTTTTGGCCGGTAAAATAGGCATCAATGATTTTCCGCGCGATGGGTGCGGCAACGGATCCCCCGTGGCCGGCATTTTCCGCGATGACGGAAACAACGATTTCCGGACTGTTGTAAGGCGCAAAACAGACAAACAGGGCATGATCCCGATGGGCCCCTGAGAGAATTTTTGCCCGACGGGCGCGCTCGTCCATGGGCAGCCCCACAACCTGAGACGTTCCGGTTTTACCGCAGACATCTTTTTGCGGCCGACGCAGCGCATAGCCTGTACCACCGCCCTCATGCACGGCTCCCCAGAGCGCGCGATTCAGGATTTTCAGATGTTGCGGACTGATCGGAACCCGTGTTTTCCGCTCGGGAACAAATTTCCAGACCACCTGGCCATCAGAACTTTCGATGCGGCGTACAAGATGCGGGCGGTAGAGTGTGCCGCCGTTCGCCAAGGCTGCGTAAAAACTGGCCAGTTGAATCGGTGTGACCAGATTGAATCCCTGGCCAATGGAAATGGAAATCGTTTCACCGGCCTGCCAGCTTTGTCGGGTTCTCCCCAGTTTCCAGGCCTTCGTCGGCACAATGCCCCCTTTCTCGCGGGCCAGGGGCAACCCCGTCGGACTGCCGAAACCAAAAGCTCTGGCGTAATATGCGATCTTGTCGACGCCCAATTGTTTACCCAGATTATAAAAATAGACATCGCAGGATTCGACAATGGCACGGTGAAGATTCACCCTTCCGTGTCCCTTTTTCTGCCAGCAGCGAAACATCCGGTTACCGAGATGGAAGGTTCCGTCACAATGGAAGGACGTTTCCGGGGTGATGATCCCTTCCTCCAATCCGGCGGCGGCCACCACGAGCTTATAAGTTGATCCCGGGGGGTACTGGCCGGAAATGGTCCGATCTTCCATCGGGTGAAGCGGGTTGGATGAAATTTTTCGCCACGCCTCTCGGGAAATTCCGCCGTTGAACAGATTGGGGTCAAAGGAGGGGGAGCTTACCAGGGCCAGGACTTCCCCCGTTCTGACGTCCATAACGACGGCGGCCCCCGGCTTCCCCTCAAAGGCCTCCCAGGCCGTCTGCTGAAGAACGGCGTCTATGGTTAGGTGAAGACTGTATCCCTGTACCGGATCGATCTTCCCCAGACTTTTTATTTTCTTGCCGAGGGCATTGACCTCCATTTGCTCCGCCCCGCTCTGCCCTTTCAGATACGCGTCAAAATATCTCTCAATACCGTATTTGCCGATCATATCACCTGCCTCATATTGCTTTCGGGCATGGTTTTCGAGTTCCGCGGCGCTGATCTCGCCGACATAACCGATCAGATGGGCCATCATTTCACCGTACAGGTACAGACGAGTCGGCACCACATCTATACCAACCCCCGGGAGATCGAGGGATCTCGTCTCAATCAGGGCCAGCTTCCTGGCGTTCACATTCTTGTCAAGGCGTACGGGCATAAAGGACCTGTTTTCGGATATACGACTGAAATCCTCGGCAAGAGGCAAATCCTGTTCCTGATAGATGGATTCCATTTCCCTGGTCACCCGATTCAGGTCCCGGTTTTTATCGGGAATGAAAACCACGTCGAAAGAGGGTTGATTGTTCACCAGAACGTTTCCGTGACGGTCCGTGATTATTCCCCGTAGGGGCCTGATTTTACAGATCCGGACACTGTTGGTTTCCGAGCGCTGACTCATCTCCTTTCCCTTGATGACCTGAAGATACCACATCCTGAAGATGAGGACCGAAAGGGCGACGCTGACGATGACGAATATCCGATGAAATTTCTGTCGGTATGCGCCGGAATCATGCCCGTCAATTCGACCGGGACGTTTTTGCATGCACCAACACCTCGAATTTTCTGAAGAGCTTAAAGAAAAAAGGACTGAGCAATCCCAAAACAATCACCTGGAGAAAAGCCGCTCGCAACAGGGACGGAGCCAAATATGACGCCCCCAGAACATAGTATTTAAAGACCAGGAGCATGCCCTCCTCCAGAACAGCACAGGCCATGGTGAATGACATGATCACATAAGGCTGTTCAATATATACACGCGTGGAAACGAGCGCTGAAAAACAAAACAGGATGAAATACACAACCATGTACAGACCCGTCATTGTACCGGTCAGGACACCGATAAAAAAACCGGCGCTCAGGGTCAGTATCGCCCCCCTGGGAATACTCATGGAAAAGCCGGAAAAAATCACAAAAAGCAGGGATAATTCAATACTGCGCAGGGGAAACGGGAAAACCCCCACGATCATTTTTTGCATGACGATGAGGAACAACAAAACGGGGATCCAGGCCAATCCGGATATCACAGCATTCTCACTATTTTCCGATGATTACCAAGACTTCCTCCATCCTATGAAAGTCCGCAAAAGGAACAACTTCTATGTTCTGAAACATGCTGGCCTTGCTGTGTTCCACTCCTCCGACAACGCCCACCACCAATCCCTTCGGGAACACACCGCCCAGCCCGGAGGTCAGGGCAATATCTCCCTTCTTCACCGGATCCGTCTTGACAATGTATTTCAGCTTACACCTGCCGGCTCCTGTTCCCTGCAAGATCCCGTTTGCCCGGGTCCGCTGGACCAAGACATCGACATTGCTGTTCTCATCGGTCACAACGAGAACGCGGGAAGCGTGCCAGGTTGTATCAACCACCCGCCCCACCAAACCGGCCTCCACAATAACGGGTTGCCCTTTCCTGATGCCGTCATTCTCGCCGACGTCGATCATCAGGGTTTTCATCACTCCCGACATATCGTGCCGCGTCACCCCGGCGACCTTCGTTTCGTAGGGCAGCCTTTCCTTGAAAGCCAGCAGCTTCCTGAGGCGGATGTTCTCCAAATAGGCTTCCCGGTACTCGAACACTTTCCGGCTGAGCCGGGCATTCGTCTTCCGCAGGCGGTCGTTCTCCTCGGTCAGGCCGTAGAGAAACAGATAGCGCCGCCAAATTTCGCGAACCCCCGCCATACTGTCATGCATGATCGATTCCAGGGGAAAGGTCGTCTCCAGAACAATTTTGTGGATGAAACCGGCGTTTGGCGACGAATGCAACTGATACGAAAAGAAACCGAGAACCAGAATAAAAAGGAAGACCAGGAACAGCAGGTAATATTTTTTTTTCAGCGATTGCATCAAAATAGGAACCCTGCTTACATCATCACAAAACAAAGCAAAAAGACCATCGTCGCTCCCGCACCCGCTTATGGTCAGGGTCCCCACTCCCGATTCGGAATGCAAGATTCAACGATTGTGCCATGACATGACAACCATGGCTCATTCGGGGTTGTCTAAACCTGGAAGGCAACCTCTTTCAGAATATCGAGTTGGTCCAATGCCATCCCGGCACCCCTTGCAACCGCGGCGAGAGGATCCTCCGCGACCATGATGGGCAGACCCGTTTCCTCCTTGATCAGCAGATCGATATTTCTCAGCAACCCTCCACCACCGGTGAGAACGATTCCCCGGTCCACAATGTCCCCGGCCAGTTCCGGTGGGGCGTTCTCCAGCGCATCCTTGATGGCATCCACAATCAACCGGATCGGTTCCTGGATGGCTTCCCGAACCTCTTCGGAATTGATCTCCACAATCTTGGGAATACCTGAAATCAGATCCCGTCCCTTCACATCGACCTTTCTCAATTCGTCATCCGGGTAGCAACAGCCGATGGTCATTTTGATCATTTCCCCCGAACGTTCACCGATGAGAAGACCATACTTGCGTTTCATATACAGGACAATTTCCTCGTCTATTTTATCACCCGCCACACGGACCGACTGGGAATAAACGATACCGGCAAGGGATATGACGGCCACTTCGGTCGTACCGCCGCCGATATCGACAATCATGGAACTGATCGGTTCCGTGACGGGTAAACCGGCGCCGATGGCAGCCGCCATGGGCTCCTCGATCAAGTAGATCTCCCGGGCGCCGGCGGATTCAACGGTTTCCCGCACGGCCCGCCGCTCCACCTGAGTAATGCCGGAGGGAACGGACACGATGATACGCGGCCTGACCAGGGCCCGCCGGTTGTGGACACTCAAAATAAAGTGACGCAACATCGCTTCCGTGATGTCAAAATCAGCGATCACCCCGTCCCGCATGGGCCGAATGGCGGAAATATTGCCCGGTGTCCGGCCAAGCATTTTCTTCGCCTCTTCGCCAACGGCCAGGACCTTCTTCATCCCCCGGGAATCCATATGAACCGCGACGACAGACGGTTCGCTCAGAACAATGCCTTTGCCCTTTACATAAACCAGGGTGTTCGCCGTACCCAAATCGATGGCCAAATCATTGGAGAACTTTCCCAAAATGAAATCGAATAGCAAGCTGCGCCTCCTTCGAGTGGAATCCTAATGTTGAATCATTTCAGTAAAATGAACAGTTCCGCCTATTTAAGCGAATTTTGCATATATCCTATTTCGAAGACCTAATCAATGATATTTTCTAAATTTCCGTTGCAATTTCACCATGTCTATATTAATGCTTTCATTCCAAATTGACGACGCGGGGTGCTTTATGCTGTATCTTATGCGAAGACATGCCAAGAGTTGGATTATGAAACTCTTGCTTTTTCTAATCATCGTTGTGTTCGCCCTGTACTTCGGCTCAATGGGTGGGGAGCAAACCGCCGAGGCCATCGCCACCGTCGATGGCAAGCCCATCGCTTATGTGGAATTTGAACGGGAATACCAAAACCTGGTCAAAATGATACAGCAGCATTACGAGGAAAGGCTTACCGACAACCTGATCAAATCCCTGAACCTCAAACAGCAGGCATTGGGCAATCTAATTGCCCAGGCGATAACCCTCAGCAAAGCCCGGGATTGGGGAATAAGCGTATCCGATGCGGAGGTACGCAATTCCATCCTGTCCTTTCCCGGCTTCCAGAGGGACGGCGTCTTTCACGAATATCTTTATCGGGATCTTCTCGAAATGAATCACATGACCCCGGAGGAATTTGAGGCGGTCCACAAGAAAAACATCCTGGTCGAAAAGATCCGGGAACTGCTCCAGAGCGGCGTCTTTGTCACGGATCGTGAGGTCCATGATCTGTACGTGATCCGCAACGAAAAAATCAACGTTCAGTTCGTCACGATCAGGGCCGCCGATCTGGTGAAGAGCATCACCCCCACGACAAAGGACATGGAGACCTTTCTGGAACGGAACGGTGACCGTTTCCGCGTCCCCGAACAGATACGGTTGCGTTATTTGAAGTTCACAGCCACCGAAACGGCGGACAGGGTCGATCTCCCGGAAACGGAGATAACGGAATACATCGAGGAACACAGGGACACTTGGCAGAAAGGCACGGCCCACCTCACCGATTCAATCCTGAGAAACAGAGCGATTTCCGAATTAAAGCAGATCCGGGGTATGCAGATCGCGGCAAAAAAGGCAAGGGACGCCCATGATACGATTTACCAGGAGGAAAATTTCCAGCAGTTTGCCGCCGAGAACCGTTACAGGGTTCATACGACGGATTTTTTCCCTTTGAGCGAGCCGCCTCGGGAATTCTCAAACATTGCCGATTTCACGAAAAAAATGCTGGATCTTCAGAAAAACGAACTCAGCCGGGTCATGTCCGATGAAACAGGCTACTACCTTTTCGAGCTGGTTGAGAAAAAACCTGCCCACCTTCCCCCTTTGAAGGATGTCGAATCCAGACTGAAGCCGATTTTTATCGCCGTGACTTCCCAGAGGCTGGCGGAGGAAAAAGCGGTATCCATTCTGGAGCGCCTGAGAAAAGGGGAGGATTGGCCGCAAGTCTGTACGGCAAACGGCCTCAATATTTCGGAAACAGGATTTTTTCTGCCCGGGGAATCCATCCCGAAGATAGGCGCCTCTGAAGACCTTTCGAACGCCCTGGTGCAACTGACGGCGAATAACCCCTATCCGGAAAAACCTTTTGTCATGGATGGGAACGTCCATATTGTGAAATTCGCCGCCAGGGACCGTACCGATTCCAAAGACTTTGAAACAGAGAAGGACAATCTCAAAGAAGCGCTCTTACGATTCAAGCAGGAAAACATCATGCAGGTCTGGCTCGACGCAAGCAAAGCCGCCATGATCAAGGCGGGGCGCTTGAAGATCAGCAAAGACGCAAAGGATCTTTAAATTTAAAATCCGTTCCGCCGATTTTTTACCAGGATCAGGTCATTGACGACTTAATCCGCCAGCGGTCCAGCTTTTCGAAGGCATCCTCCACGGCCTTCAAGATCGCTTCCAATGATACAGGTTTGTTGAAATAATCATCAAAGCCCGCTTCACGGCACTCCTCGATTTCATAAAGCGCACCCCACCCCGTCATGGCATAAATCAGGGAGACGGGCTTGAATTTCCGTATCTGGCGGCACAACTCGATCCCGTTCATACCAAAGAGTTTCAAATCAAGAAAAATCACATTGATGTCCTGCTTTTGGAGGATGCTCAGGGCTTCTTCACCGCTCTCGGCCAGAACCACCTCGTAACCCGCATCGACAAAAACGGTTTGAAACAAGTCCCGTACCGATATGTCGTCATCGACAACCAGAATTCTGCCGTTCACAAAATCTCCTTTTCTCATCCGCCGAAAGTGAC
This sequence comes from Deltaproteobacteria bacterium, assembly GCA_012522415.1. Lineage (NCBI taxonomy): Bacteria > Pseudomonadati > Myxococcota > Myxococcia > Deltaproteobacteria bacterium. The sequence continues at coordinate 8,688 of JAAYKM010000036.1, forward strand.
ACAGGTATAAAAGAAACCTCGTCAAATGTCAATGTTTTCGGCCGATTTGGATGCATTTCATACAAATCATCTTTCCCTGGCGGACAAAGCCCTGGTTTGCAAACAGTGGGCAAAGAATTATTTGTCGCCTCCCGATGAATATGCTAGGTAACAGGGGTCGGCGTTGAATCGTTGCGCTGCTTCCGCCGGCAAAATTCTTATATCAGTCAGGGGTTGGTGCGGTGATTGGCATATCGAAACTATACTGTGGAGCGGTTGAACCGGCCGACGTGCTCCGCTATAACCGGGATGGTAAAAACCTGCCGTCCCACCTGCTTCAATTTGCCGCCGTCAAACGTCCTGTGGTCGTGTGGAACATGACCCGCCGGTGCAATCTCCGGTGCGTCCACTGTTATTCACAGTCCCAAAATAAAGTCTATCCGGAAGAATTGACGACTGCGGAAGGCAAGGTTCTCATTGATGATCTGGCGTCTTTCTCCTGTCCCGTCATCCTGTTTTCCGGAGGCGAACCCCTGATGAGAGATGATTTATCCGAATTGGTGCGTCATGCGACAGACCGGGGAATCCGCGCGGTCATTTCCACGAACGGCACATTGATCACAGACGATTTTGCCCGGACGTTCACAAAAATTGGTCTCTCCTACGTTGGGGTCAGTCTCGACGGCCTGCGGGAAACACACGACCGGTTCCGGGGCGTAAAGGGGGCCTTTGACGGAGCCATGACGGGCATTCGCAGATGCCTGGACGCCGGAATCAAAGTCGGCATTCGGTTTACGATTAACCGTCAGAACGCCTCCGATATTCCCTTTATCTTTGATCTGATTGAAGCAGAGGGAATTCCCCGTGCATGCTTTTATCACCTGGTCTACACGGGACGGGGTTCAAAACTTGTCGACGAAGACCTGAGTCACGGGGAGACTCGAGCGGTTCTGGATCTCATTATGGAGCGTACAAGGCGGCTTTTCAATCGCGGCCTGGAAAAAGAAATCCTCACCGTCGACAACCATGCCGACGGCCCCTATGTTTATCTGCGGTTGCTGCGTGAAGACCCGTCCCGGGCGGCCGAGGTGCTCGAGTTGCTGAAAATGAACGAAGGAAACAGCTCCGGACACGGCATCGGCTGCGTGAGTTGGGACGGGAAAGTCCATGCCGACCAGTTCTGGCGGGATATTTCTTTCGGAAACGTCAGGCAGCGGCCTTTCAGTCAGATCTGGTCGGACACGTCCAACGAACTGATGACCCGGCTGAAGGACAAAAAAAGGTATGTCACCGGACGCTGCGCCCGCTGCCAATGGCTCGACATCTGCGGCGGCAATTTCCGCGCCCGGGCCGAAGCCGCAACCGGGGACATGTGGGCTCCCGATCCGGCCTGCTTCCTCACGGACGAGGAGATCGGTATCGAGGCCTAAATCAACACCGTTTAACGGCCCGAGAACGAAGGGCCGGCGGTTACACGTTCTGGAGACAGCCATGCAATTCCCCGAATATCGACCGCGACGGATGCGGAAAAACGAAGCTTTCAGGCGACTGATCCGGGAAACCGTCCTGTCGGTCGATCATTTCATCTCACCCCTGTTCATCGTCCCGGGGGAAAAGATCAAAAAACCCGTGTCCGCCATGCCCGGCGTTTTCCAGCAGTCGGTGGATCATGCCATAAAAGAAGCGCAGACCCTGCAAACCCTGGGTGTTCCCGCCGTTCTTCTCTTCGGCATCCCCGAGAAGAAGGATGAAACGGCATCGGGCGCCTTTGCCAGAGGCGGCGTTATTCAGGAGGCCGTACGGCGGATCAAGGAAAAATGCCCCGGCCTGCTGACCATCACCGATGTCTGCCTGTGTGAATATACCAGTCACGGCCACTGCGGCATACTCGGCAGGGACGATGTCGACAACGATGCGACGCTTGAGGTGCTCGCCGAAACGGCTCTTTCACATGCCCGGGCCGGCGCGGACATGGTCGCGCCATCGGCCATGATGGACGGACAGGTGGGTGTCATTCGCGAAGCCCTTGACGAAAACGGTTTTGAAACCCTGCCGATCATGGCTTATTCCGTAAAATACGCCTCCAGTTTCTACGGCCCCTTTCGGGAGGCCGCCGAAAGCGCCCCCAGGTTCGGAAACCGGAAAACCTATCAGATGGACCCGGCCAACAGCGATGAGGCCATCCGGGAGATGTCCCTCGATGTTGGCGAAGGGGCCGATATCTTGATGGTCAAGCCCGCCCTCCCCTACCTGGATATCATCCGCCGGGCCGGGGAGGAATTCGATTTACCCGTCGCCGCCTATAACGTGAGCGGCGAATTCGCCATGATCAAGGCCGCGGCCCAGATGGGCTGGCTGGACGGGGAGGCGGCCATGATGGAGTCGCTCACAGCCATCAGGCGGGCCGGCGCGGACGTTATCATCACCTATTTCGCCGCCGAGGCGGCCAGACTCCTGCAAAAAGGCTGAGCGTGCCAATGCGGAAGAGACTTCCCCTTTTACCGAAAACACTCCGGATGGTGGCCTGGGAGATAACCCGTCGATGCAACCTCTCCTGTGTTCACTGCCGGGCCTCCTCCCTGCAGGAAAGCTACCCGGGGGAATTCGATACGAAACAGTGCCTGCGCCTCCTCGATGAAATTGCGGCCTTCAGTCAGCCGATCATCATTCTCACGGGAGGTGAACCGCTGCTGCGGGAAGATATCCATAAAATTGCAGACTACGGGACAAAAAAAGGGCTTCGCATGGTTCTGGCGACCAACGGCACCCTCCTGACCCCGAAAATGATTGAGCAAATGCTTCGATCCGGGATCCGACGCGTCAGCGTCAGCATCGACGGCCGAGATGCGGAAAGCCATGACGCCTTCCGCGGCGTCCCCGGCGCCTTCGACGCGGCCCTGCATGGCATCGACCTGTTAAAAAGAGGCGGCATGGCATTCCAGATCAATACGACGATCACCCAGCAAAACCTCGATCAGGTCGAGTCCATTCTGGATTTGGCCGTGGAATTGGATGCCGTGGCCCGTCACATCTTTCTTCTGGTTCCCACCGGACGGGGGAAAGACCTGGGAGATCAATCCATTTCAGCGGAAGCCTATGAAAAGACTCTGGAATGGTTTCACCAACGCAGCCTTCAGGCGCCCATTCAATTCAAGGCAACCTGCGCCCCCCACTATTTCCGCATTGTTCATCAGCGGGGCAGGGGTGCGGCGAAGCAACTTCCCCGTGAAGGCAAAGGCGAGCCCTCCCTGCACGCCATGACCCGGGGCTGCCTGGGCGGCAGTTCCTTCTGCTTCATCTCCCATACCGGGCAGGTTCAGCCCTGCGGTTATCTGGAAATCGACTGCGGCCAGGTCAAGGAGCGCCCCTTTGAGGAAATCTGGAACGATTCCCCGGTCTTCGCAAACCTCCGTGATCTGAACCGTTATGAGGGAAAATGCGGGCGCTGTCCCTTCATCAAAGTCTGCGGCGGATGCCGGGCCCGGGCTTACGAACTTACCGGCAATTACCTTGCGGAAGAGCCGCTGTGCGTGTATGAACCGCCCTCGGACAGCGACGGAATACCCGAAGCGCCTCCGGCGGAAACAGGGGGTTAAAACGATGGACGATCTTGATCGTGATCTTCTCAATCGGCTCCAGGACGCTTTTCCCGCGACTGCCGAACCTTTTCGTGAGCTGGGAAAACAGCCGGGCCTGGAAGAGGAGGAAATTTTAAACCGAATCCGGTCTCTCAGGGAACGGGGATTGATCCGGAGAATCGGCGCGGTCTTCAGCCCGGACCGTCTGGGTTTCGTCAGCACCCTGTGCACGGCCAAGGTCCCGGACGAAAAGGTTGATCTGTTCATCGACACCGTCAACGCCCTGACCGGCGTGACCCACCACTATCGGCGCAACCATGAATACAACTACTGGTTTACTCTGATCTGCCCCTCCCGGGAGGCCTTGGAGGCCACCCTCGCGGACGTCGAGCGCAGGACGGGTCTTGCGGTCATCTCCATGCCGGCCGTAAAAACCTTCAAAATCAACGCAAGGTTTCAACTATGAACGAAACAGACACCGGACCTGCACTGATCCTCGTCGACGGGAACAACTACGTTTATCGGGCTTTCTACGCCATTCAGGAACTCTCGAATTCGAAGGGGTTCCCCACCAACGCGATTTATGGCTTCACAAACATGCTGATGAAGCTTCTGCGCGAGCAAAAACCGGCCTATATTGCCGTCGCTTTCGACATGAAAGGGCCAACCTTCCGCCATGAAGCCTTCGAGGCCTACAAGGCGACACGCAAACCCATGCCGGAGCCGCTTCGGCCCCAGATGGATTACATCAAAAACATCGTTCGGGGATTCTCGATCCCCTTCCTGGAGCGTGAGGGGATTGAAGCCGACGACATCATCGGCACCCTGGCCCGCCGTTTTGCCGGAGAAGGCTTGCGTGTAGTCCTTGTCTCCGGTGACAAGGACCTCATGCAGCTTGTCGGCGACCATGTGATCATGATTGATACCATGAAAGACGCCGTCTATGACGTGGAAGCCGTCCGTAAGCGTTTCGGCGTCGATCCGGACAAGGTCGTGGAGATTCTTGGTTTGACGGGGGACGCTTCCGATAACATCCCCGGCGTTCCGGGAATCGGGCCGAAGGGGGCGCTCCGCTTGATCGAGCAGTTCGGGACCATTGAGGCGGCGCTCAGCAATCCCGGGAAGATATACAATGCCAGGATGCGCGGGGCGCTTACGCAATACGCCGAACAGGCCCGGATGAGTCGTGACCTGGCGACGATCAACACGCAGGTTGAACTGGACCTCACCCTTGAGACACTGCGATACGGAGAACCGGATCGTCGGGCACTCCTTGAACTGTTCAAGGAGTGCGAATTCTCATCCCTCGTTCAGGAAATGAAGGGTGAAGAAGCAACCCTGAGAGGTCATTACCGACTGGTGCAGAAGGAAGCGGATTTGGACGCTCTGATGGAGGAAATCCGCAGGGAAAAATCTCTCACCCTCGATTTTGTCCTGACCCTGTCGGAACCGATGCGCGCGGACATTGCGGGAGTGGCGGTGTGCGCCGAACCGGGGGAGGCTTTCTATATCCCCCTTATCGGCGAGGACACGACCACGGGAAACGTCTGTCCGAAGACCGCGCGGGAGGCCATTGCGCCCCTGCTTGCCGATCCCGCCGTCAGAAAGAACGGCCACGACTTCAAAAGCGCTCTGATTGCCCTGGATCGGATGGGCCTGTCCCTGGGCGGCATCCAATGCGATACCATGGTCGCCGCTTACCTTCTGAATCCGGCTCGACGGAGTTTCGACCTCCACGATGTGGTCTTCGAACAAATCGGATGGCATATCCCAACCCTGAAGGATCTTCTGGGGAGTGGCACGAAAACCGCGACCTTCCGGGAAACGGCGCCGGAAAGAATCGGGGAATACGCCTGCCGAAGGGCGGACGCCGTCACGGGACTGACCCCGGTTTTGTTGGAACGGATCGAAACGGAAGGATTTGAAAGTCTCCTGCAGGACCTTGAAATGCCCCTGGTTTCCGTCCTGGCCGCCATGGAACGCCACGGTGTTCTGATAGACGCGGAACTCCTGCATACCATGTCGGCGGAACTGGCAAAAATCCTGGCCCTTTCCGAAACCAAAATCTATCAGCTTGCGGGAGAACGATTCAACATCAACTCACCGAAACAGCTCCAGGCGATCCTTTACGACAAGCTGCAATTGCCTCGGGGGAAAAAAATCAAGGAAGGGTATTCGACGGACGGGGAAACCCTGGCCTTTCTTGCCAGAAGCCATGAGCTGCCGGGTGAGATCCTCGCCTACCGGAGTCTCGTCAAGCTGAAATCCACCTACATCGATGCCCTGCCTCTTTTGATTCACCCGGAGACGGGCCGCATTCACACATCCTACAACCAGACCGTCACCGCCACGGGCCGCCTGTCAAGCAGCAACCCGAACCTGCAAAACATTCCCGTCCGGACACTGGAAGGGAAGCGCATCCGCCAGGCCTTTATCGCCCCGGAAGGCTGTGAAATCGTCTCGGCGGACTACTCTCAAATAGAACTGCGTATTCTGGCTCACCTTTCCGGTGACAGGAACCTCGTCGACGCGTTTCTTTCCGGTGAGGATATACACAGCCGGACCGCCTCCGATATCTTTGGTGTCTTCCCCGCCATGGTGAACGCCGATATGCGACGCCAGGCCAAAGTGATCAACTTCGGCGTTCTCTACGGCATGAGCGCTTTCGGCCTGTCCAGAGAGCTCGGCCTCAGCCCCAAAATGGCCCAGACCTACATTGATGGTTACTTCGAGAAATACAGCGGTGTCCGGACATTTTTGGATGGTATCCTGGAGGGGGCGAGGGCCAAGGGCTATGTAACGACGTTACTTAACCGACGGCGTTTCGTCCCGGAAATCAACAGCCCCGGTATTTCCTCCCGGCAGTTCGCGGAACGCACGGCCATCAACACCCCCATCCAGGGAACGGCGGCGGATTTGATCAAGGTGGCCATGCTGAACATCCATAACCTGATCCGGAAGAGGAAAATGAAATCGGCCATGATCATGCAGGTCCATGACGAACTCGTCTTCGAGGTCCCGGCCCGGGAAAAGGAAGAGCTCATGGCTCTCGTGAAAACGGAAATGGAGGAGGTCATGAAACTGGACGTGCCCCTCAAGGTGGAAATCGCTTCGGGACGCAACTGGGATGAGGCGCACTGACGATACTTTCCATGAGCACAGGAACCCGCGCCGGACAGCTGAAAACCACCAAAAAACCCTTGACAAAAGGCATGTTCTCCGATAGAAACGCCCCATCCGACAGGTATAACGTGGGTCGGTAGCTCAGTCGGTAGAGCATCGGACTGAAAATCCGAGTGTCGGCAGTTCGATTCTGCCCTGACCCACCATTCATATTAAGGGGTTAGTTCAATGCGGGCTAACCCCTTTCTTTTTTTCTTTTGTCTGGTCATTTTTTACCGCTGTCTTACCGCTTTCAGATTGGTATACCCATTCCAAACATTCTTTGGGGTTATCAATCACAAGCTCACTAGAAGGAGCAACATTCTGAGCTTTTTGTCTTACCCCAAAAATCAAAAGAGAATTTTTCAGCTTGTCTTTTGCGGTCACGCGAGTATACTTATAAAAATTCCAGGCACTTAATTCTACGAGGAATATGATACGAAGGATGCGTAGTTGGTTAGGATAGAAAAAGCCCCTTTGGATCAGAAACGAGATGCATGTTGCTTTCGATGTAGAGACCACAGGCCTAAATTATTCAACCGGCCACAGGATCATTGAGATTGGCGCTGTCCTGATTTCAAATGGGTCCATCCTTGGTCAGTTTTCCAGCCTCATCAATCCGAACAAAAAAATTTCCCGGAACGCGCAAAAAATCCACAAAATCAAGGAAGAGATGTTGATGGATCAACCTCGTCCCGAAGAAGTTTATCCAAAGTTTGAGGACTTTATAAAATACAGCACTCTTGTGGCACATAATGCCCCCTTTGATATGGCATTTCTGCGTCAAGAGTTTCACCTATTACATCTTGATTTGAACCATCCATATGTCTGCACGCTTGATTTAAGCCGCAGACGTTTTCCCCATTTGGCCAATCACAAACTATCAACGGTTCACCGGCATCTTTTTGGAAACCAGCAAAATAATTTCCAGGCGCACCGTGCCCTGGATGATGCAAGAATGGTTGCCGCCATCTGGCTGGCAATGGAGGGATAGTAATGGATAAAGATACAACATACTACAAGTATTGGGGAAAAACGGAAAAGGATGGGAGCAGATACCACCTACTTCCCTATCACTGCCTGGATGTAGCGGCGGTTGGGTACACCCTCTTGAAGAATAATCCGGCATTGCGTCAGAAATTTACTGTCCTTTTAGGTCTTGAAGAAACGGTCTGTATCCCGTTGCTGGTAATTTCCCTGGCCCTACATGACATCGGTAAGTATTCACATACTTTCCAGAATCTTCGCCCCGACATTTTGGAACAGTTACAAAACATCGCTTATAACAAGATATACACAGTCCGGCACGACAGTTTGGGAAATCTTTTACTGAAGGCCTCTTTTGAAACTGAAAACATCAGATTTCCTGAACAATTCAACATCTCTTTTGATGAATGGCAAGATGTCATCATGCCGCTACTCAGAGCATTTACGGGTCATCACGGCAAACCACCGGAGATGATGGGACCAAACGGAATACCCTTAAACTGCTCAAATTTCTTTACAAAGGGCGATACTGCAGCAGCAATTACGTTTGCAAAAGATGTCGGCAAAATGGTTTTTCATCCACGTGAAGAAATTATTCTTCCGTGTCCAGATGAGATTGAAGCCTCAATGAAAAAAGCATCCTGGCTGATGGCTGGATTCGCCGTACTATGCGATTGGCTTGGATCAAACATCAGCTGGTTCTCTTTTTGCGCAGAACCGATGCCGATTGAAAACTATTGGAAAAACCGTGCCATTCCCCAGGCACTAAAGGCTGTTCGAGAATCCTTGATTAACGCAGGTATTCCGTTGGTTGAGTCGTTTGGCTTTGCAAAATTGTTCCCTCACATTCTCTCTCCCACCCCGCTACAGGTATTTGTCGATGAATTTCCAGTCAAGAAAACGCCACAACTATTTATTTTTGAAGATATTACCGGTTCCGGCAAGACGGAAGCAGCATTAATTCTGGCTGGTCGCCTGATGTCTGCCGGTTGTGGAACCGGTATGTTCTTTGCCCTACCGACCATGGCAACATCAAACGCTATGTATGACCGTATCGCCAAAGTCTACAAGAAATTCTTTGAGATTAACGATTCGGCTCCGTCGCTTGTGCTGGCACACGGATCAAGCCATCTGTCCGAGAGTTTCATGGCAACGATTACCACACACGATACGGATCCGTCTGACGAAGATCCAGACACCGGCCGATGTTCTTCTTGGCTGGCTGACAACCGGAAAAAATCGCTTCTGGCTGATGTGGGGATTGGCACACTTGACCAGGCTTTGCTGGCCATATTGCCCGCTCGTTTTCAGTCCTTGCGTCTTTATGGTTTGGCGAATCATATTCTGATCGTTGACGAAGTTCATGCCTATGATCCATACATGAACAAATTACTGCAAAACCTGTTGTCTTTTCATTCGGCCCTCGGCGGTAGTGCGATCCTGCTTTCGGCAACGTTGCCTTCCCATATCCGTCAGGATTTCGTTGCGGCTTTCGCTAGGGGTTCTGGCGATTCACAGCAACTGGAACAGAAAAGCTGTGCCTATCCGCTGGCAACTGTCTATGAGATGGAATCCGGAATAAAAGAAATTCCCATTGATGCTAACCCGCAGCGATACAGCCGTGTAACGGTCCGTATTGCCGATGATGAATCCGTGATAACAAAACAAATTGAGGAAGCCGCAAATGAAGGCAAATGCGTTTGTTGGATCAGGAATACAGTGCATGACGCAATGGCCGGTTACTCAAGTCTGAAGGCAAAACTTGATGAAAACAATTTGATGCTGTTCCATGCGCGTTTTGCCATGGGAGATCGCTTGGATATTGAAGGTGCCGTAATCCGTGCTTTCGGCAAGGACAGCACCGCCCGGGAACGGAGCGGCAAAGTATTGATCGCCACACAGGTTGTCGAACAATCCCTTGATCTGGATTTTGACCTGCTGATCTCCGACCTGGCTCCCATGGATCTGTTGATACAGAGGGCCGGTCGGCTTCATCGCCACAGGCGTGATGAACGGGGAAACCCCTTGCCTGATGGCGCGGATCAGCGAGAAAAGGCCTGCATAATCATTCACGGACCCCAGCCTGAAGAACGGGCAGATGAAAACTGGTATAAGTCGGCATTTCCAAAGGCGGCTTTCGTTTACCCGAACCACGGCTGTCTCTGGCTTACCGCGAAACTGTTGACCGAAAAAGGTGAACTGAAGATGCCGGATGATGCAAGAGAACTGATCGAAGCCGCATTTTCTGATGATACAGACAGAATACCCGAACCACTTCAACGGCGTGACCGACAGACGGATGCCAAATGGCAGGCCGATAAATCTCTTGCCCATATAAACATGCTCAAACTGGATGAAGGGTATGAAGCTACGATAACACAATGGCGGGAGGACATGGATACACCGACTCGCTTGGGCACAATGGAAAGGACGGTTCGTCTTGCCAAATGGAATGGAGAAACCCTTTTCCCCTGGTACACACATGAACGAGTTCCCTGGGACATGAGTCAGGTGAATGTCCGAAGTTTCGTGGTGAATGCAGAATTTCTTTATGATGGTGTTCTGGGGCAGGAAATGGCCAAGACAAAAGAATGGTTGCCGGATAAAGGCAAATGGACGGTTCTGGTTCCTCTACAGGAAGATGAGGATGGGTACTGGCGAGGTAAGGCGCTGAACAAAAAAAATGAAGTTGTGATGCTGGGATATAACCGTAAGACTGGGGTTACGGTCACAAAAAAGGAGGACTAGATGCAGTTCAATCTCATTGATGAAAAATGGATACCCGTCATTCGCCGGGATGGGACACGAGAAATGATAGCACCCTGGGAGCTGACGGATCAATTCAAGGAAAATGCGGTTGTGTCCCTCGATGCCCCGCGACCGGATTTCAATGGTGCCCTGATACAGTTCCTGATCGGGCTTGTTCAAACCGTTGCAGCGCCGCAAAATGGCACTGAATGGCGTAAGAAACTTTACGAACCACCAATACCGGACGAGCTTCAGGAAAAATTTAAAACAGTGCATCATGCCTTTGAACTGTGTGGTGATGGACCAAAATTTATGCAGGATTATGATGGGCTTTCTGTTTCTAAAGGCTCTATTGATGGAATCTTAATTGATACACCTGGAGAAAACACTACCAAAAAGAATAAGGATCATTTCATAAAACGGGATACGGTGGTTAGCATGTGTCCATCATGCACAGCTACAGCTCTTTTTGCCATGCAAACGAATGCACCAGCGGGCGGGCAGGGAAACAGAACCGGGTTAAGGGGTGGTGGTCCGTTGACAACGATCATTGCCGGTGACGAGCGGCATGAATCATTGTGGCAGCTTGTCTGGTTGAATGTATTAGAACAAAGAGTGTTTTCAAATATCTGTGGTAATGCAAGCCTAACAGCGGATGCCTCAAAGTTTCCTTGGATGGCTCCTACTCTAACAAGCGAGAAGGCTGAATGTGTTTGCCAACCGAACGATTTCCACACATCAATTATGTTTTGGGCAATGCCTAGGCGAATTAGGCTGAGTTTGGAGAATTTTACAACCGGTACATGCGACACTTGCGGTAACCTATCCAACTCATTAATTAGCGAATATCAGCAAAAAAATTGCGGCATGAATTTCACTGGAGCATGGCTGCATCCGCTCTCACCATACTTCTTATTAAGTGCTGGCAGCGTACCAATGCCGGTCCATCCTCAACAGGGAGAAGTTACATACAGGCAGTGGCACTGCCTTGTTCAGAATGAGAAAAGAAACAACAGGCTGCCAGCGAGGGTCGTTTATGAATTTATTCACAACAGGCCCCTGAGCGGTGGGCAATTCCGCATATGGGCCTTTGGCTATGATATGGACAATATGAAGGCCTGTTGCTGGTATGAGTCAACCATGCCTTTGATTTGGGTAGACAATAGATTTCGAGCCGAATATGAAGACAAAATCGCTGGTATGCTTAGAGCGGCTTTGGAGATTGCCAGAAATACGAGGAATGCTTTGAAAAAAGCATGGTTCAGCAGACCAAGTGATATCAGAGGAGATACAACATTCATTGATAGCAGCTTATGGCAGGACACAGAATCCGATTTCTATTTCACCTTGAATAATTTGAAATCTGAGATTGAAACAGGTCACGATACCCAACATATCAGTCTTCAATGGCTTTCTTCACTCTGCAAACAATCATTAAAGTTATTCGATAAATATGCATGGGAGGCACCCTTTGAGAATGCCGATCCTAAACGCGTTGTCATTGCACGTAAGGATTTGGAGCAATACAATCACGGCAAAAAAATCAAAGAGTTCCTTGGCATACCGGTGACACAATCCAAATCTGGTGAAAAGAAAAAAGCAAAGAAAGAAGCGGGATAGAAAAAACGGGCAATTTGATTTTTGCGGAAAGGAGGTTGTATGGGTACAACATATCTAAAATTTGACAATGATTCCCCCGAGATGCAGACGGTTATTACCTGGTGGCAGGCCTTGAATGACAACAGGGGGGACCGTGCCGAATTGAAGCGTTGCGACACTCTGGTCGAAGTGACGTTTACGCCGGCCTATCATCGATTGCGTTTTGCTCTCGGCAAGATTGGCCCGGTTAATGACGATGCGCTTGCTTCGGTGGCGGGCCTTTTATCACGTGTAAAAAATGACCTAGATGGAAGCACGTTTGCTGAACAGATGGCAACGGGAAAAGCAGACGGTTCTGCACGGGTAAGCGGTTTGCGGTTTCGGCGCTTGCTCAAGACAAAGGACATCAATGAATTCTTTATTGCTATGCGTCGAGTTATTGCGTTGCTAGGAGGTGCGATCAACCTGCAAAGCCTGACCAAGAGCGTTTATTATTGGAACGATGGAACCCGAAAACAATGGGCTTTTGAATACTACTCAACATCACCATCGGAACAATAAATCACATTAAAAAAGGAGAATGAAATATGAGCCACTTTATCCAATTACACCTGCTGACATCATACCCCCCTTCAAACCTTAACCGTGATGATCTGGGCCGTCCCAAGACCGCCATGATGGGGGGCAGAACGCGTCTGCGTGTGTCGTCTCAGAGTTTGAAGCGTGCGTGGCGAACTTCAGCCATATTCGAGGAAGCATTGGACGATCATATCGGCATCCGTACCAAGACAATGGGAATTGACGTGTACGAAACATTGAAATCAAAAGGCATTACAGAGGAAAATGCCAAGACCTGGGCAAAACAGATCGCCGAAGTATTTGGCAAAAGTAAAAAGGCCAATGCCGCCAAGCCGCTGAATGACCTTGAAATTGAGCAGCTTGCGCACTTCAGTTCCGAAGAAAAGACCGCCATATTTGCGCTTGTAGATAAACTAGCATCAAACAAAACCGCTCCTTCGCCCGATGATCTTAAATTGCTCATGAAGAATCACACTGCTGTCGATATTGCCATGTTTGGAAGGATGCTGGCCAGTTCTCCCGCCTTTAATAGCGAAGCTGCCGTACAGGTGGCGCATGCCATAACCGTCCATGACGTGACCATCGAAGACGATTACTTTACCGCCGTGGATGACTTGAATAATAAAGAAGACGATATGGGGGCCGCCCACATCGGCGAAACGGAGTTCGGCGCGGGTGTATTTTATCTTTATCTCTGCATCGATCGTGATTTGTTGGAAGAAAATCTGGATGATGGTGCGCTTGCCAGAAGGGGAATCGCAGCTCTGGTGGAAGCCGCCGCCAAGGTATCGCCAAGCGGTAAGCAAAACAGCTTTGCTTCACGAGCCTATGCATCATACATATTGGCAGAAAAGGGGGATCAACAGCCTCGCTCCCTTTCCATTGCCTTCCTTAAACCGGTTCGCGGTGAGGATATCATGGCTAAAGCCATTGCCGAACTCGAAAATAAAAGGCAATACATGGAAAAGGTTTATGGAAAATGTGCTGAGTCCACAAAGATCATGAATGCAGAAACCGGTGAAGGATGTTTTTCAGAAATTATTACATTCATAACGGAGTAGGCCATGAGCGAATATCTCCTTTTCCGTCTGTATGGACCATTAGCGGCATGGGGTGACATTGCCGTGGGTGAATACCGCCCCAGTTTTGCTCATCCAAGCAAGTCGGCCATCATCGGTCTATTGGCTGCAGCCCTTGGCATCCGTCGTGATGAGGAAGAAAAACAGAAGTTACTGGCAGAATCATGCAAATTTGCCGTTCGTGTTGACTCCACGGGAGTGCTGCTGCGAGATTATCACACGACTCAGGTCCCTTCCGCACAAAGGGGGGTGACGCACTACACCCGCCGTTCCGAACTGGAGGAAAGTGATCTTAATACCATTCTTTCCAGCAGGGATTATCGCTGTGACGCCGTCTATACCATAGCCATCACGGTGGTTGATGGATCACCCTTTCCACTGCAACAGTTGGCATCTGCACTGAAACGGCCTGTTTTTACTCTCTATTTGGGGCGCAAGTCATGTCCACTGTCCTTACCTCTGCATCCGCAGACCGTCAAAGCTGAAACGTTGAAAGAGGCCCTGTTAACTATGCCGATACCTGACGAACTAACGATAATTATTCCGAGAGGTGATGTTAATGTTTTCTGGGAAAATGAAATGATAAGCGGTGTTGAACTACAACAGATCATAACCCGGCGTGACGAGCCGCGTTCTCGGAGACGTTGGCAGTTTGCGGACCGTCGTGAAAACCGCGGCGCTCTGCGAAAGGAGGAGAAAGAATGTTCTTCAGCATGATCAAACTACGACAAGGAATTTATCCTCATGATATTAGTCACTTGGCACGACAAAGTGGTTACCAGACCCATCAGCGTATCTGGAATCTTTTTTCCGATACCCCCGATAGAAAGAGAGATTTCATCTATCGTCACGAAACCTCAGACGGTTGGCCAACTTTTTATACGGTCTCACATCGTAAACCCATGAATCTGCATGGAATATGGGAAATAGCGCTGAAAAAATACAATCCCATTCTGCGCCCCGGCCAGCGTCTCGGTTTTGCATTGCGCGCCAATCCAATCCGTTCCCGCCGGGACGAAAACGCAAAACAAAAGCGTCATGATGTGGTCATGGAAGAAAAACTTAAATTAAAGAGAGAAGGGAAAAAACTTGAGTTACCCGACATTGTTCAGAAACAGGGTCTAGGATGGCTGCAGGAGCGGGCAGAGTCTTATGGATTCAGTATTTCGGCTAACAATGTAAGAGTTGATGGCTACCAGCAGCATAAACTTTTTAAGAGGAATAACATTCCCATAATGTTCAGCACTCTGGATTTCAACGGCATTCTTACCGTGACTGAGCCGGACGTTTTTATAACGAAATGCTTGTATACCGGCTTTGGCCCTGCCAAAGGCTTCGGTTGCGGTCTGATGCTTGTTCGCCGTATATAATTCAAGGAATTAAAAAGGTAAAATGCATGTCTAGCCCTATCATGCCGCCGTTAAAACCGATTCCTATCAAAGATCGCATTTCTGTTCTCTATGTGAGTAAGGGAAATTTGGATGTTCTCGATGGTGCATTTGTCATCGTCGACAAGAATGGTATTCGCCAGCATCTTCCCGTAGGAGGTGTTGCCTGTCTCATGCTGGAACCCGGCACAAGAGTTTCTCATGCCGCAGTTACACTTGCATCAAGAGTCGGTTGTCTTTTGGTTTGGATAGGCGATGGCGGTGTACGACTCTATGCATCGGGACAACCGGGTGGTGCAAGGGCGGATCGGCTTTTGTATCAGGCGAAACTCGCTTTAGATGATACGGCCCGTTTGAAAGTTGTCCGAAAAATGTACGCCATGCGATTCAAGGAAGAACCGCCCGAGCGTCGCAGTATTGAGCAATTACGCGGTATTGAAGGGGTGCGGGTGCGGAAGATGTATGAGCTTCTTGCCCGGCAATACGGGATAACGTGGAAGAGCCGCAATTACGATTACAACGAATGGGGAAGCGGGGATATTCCAAACCGCTGCCTGAGTTCGGCAACGGCTTGTCTCTACGGAATTTGCGAGGCGGCCATCCTTGCCGCAGGTTATGCCCCTGCGATCGGCTTTATTCATACAGGAAAACCTCAATCTTTCGTTTATGATATTGCCGACATCTTTAAGTTTGAAACCGTTGTTCCTGTAGCTTTTCGGATTGCCGCCAGAAAACCGTCATCTCCGGAGCGGGATGTTAGAATTGCCTGCCGCGATTCCTTCCGGCAATCCAGGCTCCTGCGTCGGATCATTCCGACGATCGAAGAAGTTTTACGCGCAGGGGGGTTGGAAAAACCAGAACCGCCTAAAGACGCGGTAGAAATTGCCATACCGAATAAGGAGGTCATCGGCGATGCTGGTCACCGTGGTTGAAAATGCGCCGCCACGTTTAAGGGGGCGGCTGGCTATTTGGCTTTTAGAAGTCCGGGCCGGAGTTTATATCGGCAAGGTATCCCGACGCGTACGGGAGATGATTTGGGAACAGATCGAAAAAGGGATTGAAGACGGCAACGCTGTCATGGCATGGAGCATCAACACGGAATCGGGATTTGATTTTATGACTCTGGGCGCCAACCGCCGTATCCCGATAGAAATGGATGGTATCAAATTGGTTTCGTTTTTGCCGGAAAACGATCATCAAAATGGATTGAATCAATGATTTTTGAGGCTTTATTTTTGGTGACAATTAGCTCTTTGAAAATTGAATGGAAAATCAAAGGGATACGAGAAGTATGTTCCCCACATGCGTGGGGATGAACCGGCTGCTTTGAGAGTGGTTGCTGGGGCTTTGGAATGTTCCCCACATGCGTGGGGATGAACCGTAGGCGACGACCAAACCAAAGACACCGAAACAATGTTCCCCACATGCGTGGGGATGAACCGATGTTTTGTTAAGTGGTGGAACTGGAGGTGATATGTTCCCCACATGCGTGGGGATGAACCGTAGAAGCAGCTATTGAACCACTACCAGCAACAATGTTCCCCACATGCGTGGGGATGAACCGTTTACGCCGGGGCGGCTGAATGGATAACAGTCATGTTCCCCACATGCGTGGGGATGAACCGAACCAGCTCAATCATGAAATTTTGATCACAATATGTTCCCCACATGCGTGGGGATGAACCGCAAACGCTTTACCAGGTGGACCCGGAAATCGGATGTTCCCCACATGCGTGGGGATGAACCGTCAAGGCCCAAGCGAGCGGCAAGGATAGCGGGATGTTCCCCACATGCGTGGGGATGAACCGAAATACTACATCCTCTGTTGCCGTGAAAGCAGATGTTCCCCACATGCGTGGGGATGAACCGGCATCTCCGGCGTGGTCTCCGGCGGCGCATTGATGTTCCCCACATGCGTGGGGATGAACCGTATAACCATTGGTTTTAGTCTCGGAAAAATACATGTTCCCCACATGCGTGGGGATGAACCGTCGATCTGACCTACGTGGAGTCCCTGCGTGGCATGTTCCCCACATGCGTGGGGATGAACCGTCAACCGGCGTATCGAGAACGACGGCGGCGTCATGTTCCCCACATGCGTGGGGATGAACCGATTAGCGGCGATGTATTCTTCACTACTCGTTGATGTTCCCCACATGCGTGGGGATGAACCGGAAGATAAGTGATGCTATTGTTTTCAAAGATAATGTTCCCCACATGCGTGGGGATGAACCGTAGCAGGATCAACAATTCTCATAACCCAATACATGTTCCCCACATGCGTGGGGATGAACCGCTCCATTGCTCCTATATATTTCAAAAGGTTGAATGTTCCCCACATGCGTGGGGATGAACCGTCGTCAATCCAGAGGGGAGATCAGACAAATCAATGTTCCCCACATGCGTGGGGATGAACCGCCCATCTAAGGACGATTAATGTTGATGGGTTTATGTTCCCCACATGCGTGGGGATGAACCGGCC
>JAAYKM010000037.1 GCA_012522415.1 Deltaproteobacteria bacterium
GCACGAAGCGGCATACGCCATCGGGTTTAATCCGTTTCAGGTTTTCTGTAAGATTACGTTTCCACAGGCGGCGCGGCATGTGTTACCCGTTTTCAAAGGGGAGTTTATATCGATGCTGAAGATGACGTCCGTGGTTGGTTACATCGCCATTCAGGATTTGACAAAGATGAGCGATATTATCCGGAGCCGGACGTACGAAGCTTTTTCCCCGTTGATTGCGACGGCGTTGATTTATTTCGTTATCGCGTATGCGATGGCCTATCTGTTGTCGCGGGTGGAGATGAGTGTGGATCCAAAACGACGCAAGCGGATCGTGAAAGGGATTTGAGTTCGTGATCAGCGTAAAACATCTGGCGAAACATTTCGGTGATTTGATCGTCCTCAGGGACGTCAATCTTGAAATCATGCGGGGAGAGGTGATCGCCGTTATTGGTCCATCCGGTACCGGGAAGAGTACGCTTTTACGTTGTCTCAATCTTCTGGAAACCCCGACGAGCGGAGAAATCATTGTCAACGGCGTCAATCTGCTGGATAAAAAAACCGATGTTTACCACCTGCGTCAGCGAATGGGAATGGTGTTTCAGTCGTTCAATTTGTTTTCTCACTTGATGGTGATTGAAAACATTATGCTGGGGCCCGTCGAGCTTTTGCGGATGCCGCGCAAGGCGGCCTTTGACGAGGGGATGAAACTCCTGAATATGGTGGGCCTTGCCGAAAAAGCCCATGCCTATCCCGATGAGTTGTCAGGCGGTCAAAAGCAGCGGGTCGCCATTGCCCGGACACTGGCCATGAAACCGGAAATTGTGCTTTTTGACGAACCGACATCCGCCCTTGATCCGACAATGATCAGCGAAGTCTTGGCCGTCATCCGCAAACTGGCTATGGACGGCATGACCATGATGATCGTGACGCATGAAATGAAGTTTGCCCGGGGTGTATCCACTCGCGTTTTGTACATGGATGAAGGCATTATTTATGAAGAGGGGACGCCTCAGCAAATCTTCGGGCGGCCGCAAAAAGAAAAAACCCGGGTATTTGTCCATAAGATCAGGACATTTACCTACGAAATACGTTCAAGATACTTTGATTTGTACGACCTCAACGCGGGCATAGAAGCCTTCGGACACAAGCAGTTTCTTTCCGAGAAGCACCTTCTGAATATTCAGCTTGTTCTGGAAGAATTGCTGGTAAACAAACTCATTGCAAAACAAGGTGATGCTGTCAATATCGATGTGATTGTGGGATATTCGGAAGAAAACGACATGATCGACCTGACGATAACCTACGCCGGTGCACCATATAATCCTTTTAGCGGTGAAGAAGCGCAGGAAGATGTTTCCATGATGATCCTACGGAAACTCTTGACCCGTTATGATTATCTGCGTGAAAAAGAGAAAAACATGTTGAGATTATCGATGTAAGCGAAAAAGGGTCTCAACCATTATGCACCCGGCTGACAAGACATGAACCTTGACCCGCCGAAGGCGGTCATTAAAGAGTTCGGCCCTGTCGGGGAAAGGGAACCAACAGCAGACAAAATAAAGAAAAGGGAGACAATCATGGAGGTCACAAAAAACAGTCAGGGCGGAGTTCTTGTCGCTGCGGTTAAAGGGCGCGTCGATACCGTTACGGCGTCGGATTTTGAAAAAAGGATCGCCGAAATCATGGAGGGGGAAAACTCCCCCCTTTTACTGGACTGTGGCGGGTTGGAATACATCAGCAGTGCGGGCCTGCGCAGCATTCTGGTGATTTCCAAGGAATTGAAAACAAAGGGATTGACCGTTTATTTCTCCGGCCTGCAGGGAAATGTTAAGGATGTTTTCAATATCTCCGGATTCAATACCATATTCAAGATATTCGCAACAAATGACGATGCGTTAAAAGCGTTCTAATTTATGAATAATAACAGCATCGAATTGCCGGCCCGGTTGGATCAACTCTATGCATTCATGGAGTTCGCCGTTTCTTTTGCTTCAAAACACGGTTTTGCCGGCGATATGTTGCGGAATATCGAACTTTGCCTGGAGGAAGCCCTGGTCAATATTTTCAGCTATGCTTATCCGGATGCCCCGGGGAATGCCGGGATCGAATGTGTCTTTAACAACGGTGAACTGGCGATCAAAGTCAAGGATCGGGGCGTTCCTTTCGACCCCCTTGCCATACACTCCCCTGATGTTCATTCCAACCTGGCCACAGGCAGGATAGGCGGATATGGAATCATTCTGATCAGGAAACTGGCCACCGAAGTTCACTATGAACGCAGCAACGATGAAAATGTTCTGACAATCGCCTTTAGAAGGCAGGAAAATTCATGAGCAGATTAACGCCCCGCCGACAAAATCATGCGACCCTGCGGGCAACCCGTGAATCCGTCACAAATCATTCCCATCTTCCTGTCGTCATGGTTTTTTTATTGCCGTTTTTCTTTTTTATGTTTTTTTTTACAGGGGCGGAAGGGCAAGCCCAGACACCGCAAAAAACCACCTTCCTCCCCCACTGGTTTCCCCAGGCCCAATTTGCCGGTTACTATGTCGCCCAGGAAAAGGGTATTTACAAAAAATACGGGCTTGATGTCGCCATATTGCGTGGCGGGCCGGAAAAATCGGTTTTCACAACGCTGGCGCGCGGAGAGGCCGATTTCGTGACCTTGTTTCTGGCCGAGGCGGTCCAATACCGGGCTGAAGGCATGAAGTTGGTCAACGTGGCGCAGATCGTGCAGAAGTCCGGGTTTCTCCTGGTGGCGAAAAAATCAAGCGGTATATCTTCCTTCCGGGACCTCAATGGGAAAAAAATCAGCCTCTGGGACGATTTCAAGCTTCAACCGCTGGCCTTCTTCCGCAAACACAATCTCTCCGTCCGCATCATCCCCCAAACCTACACGCTCAATCTTTTCCTGCGCGGAGGTGTCGATGTCGCATCCGCCATGTGGTACAACGAGTTCCATTCCATTCTTAGCGCCGGGCTCGATGCCGATGAGCTGACCGTTTTTTTCTTTGATGAACCGGGTCTCAATATCCCCGAAGACGGTATCTACTGCCTGGAAGAGACGTGGGAAAAAGATCCCGACCGGGTTCGTCGGTTTGTCCTGGCTTCCCTTGAAGGGTGGCGCTACGCCTTCGAACATCAGCAGGAAGCACTGGACATCGTGATGAAATACGTCAATGAAGCCAAAATAAACACCAGCCGCGCCCATCAAAAATGGATGCTGGAAAAAATGAAGGATATGATTACAGGCGATGGGAAGCCCCCCATGGGTACGCTGGTGGAAAAAGATTATCAGACCGCGACCTCTCAACTGAAGGAGAGCGGTTTGATCAAAAGGATAGTTCCTTCAGGTGAATTTCATGTCCGCTGTATATCGGGGGAATAAGGGACCGGGCATTGCCTTCAAGCTCTCTGCCATTATTCTCATCAGCACGACCCTCATTTTTCTGGTTGCGTTCATTTATAACTATACGCAGACGCGCAAACTCGTTTTGAAAAGCGTCGAGAAAAACACCGGCCACCTCGCCCTGTCCACCGTCCACAGTATCGAAACCATTCTCTGCTCCGTTGATTCTGCGCCGCGCTATCTTGCCGCTTCTCTGGAGCACATGGACTGCAGGCGGCCGGACCTGCTGCGGCACATTGAGGGCATTGTCAGATTGAATCCGGAGATTTACGGCTCCACCGTCGCCTTTGAACCTTACGCCCATGACAGGGCTTCTCGCGACTTCAGCCCTTACTATTCACGGCAAAACGGTCAGGTCAGACTTTCCTGGCTGGGCGGGGACAACTACCGCTATCACTTCTGGGACTGGTACATCCTTCCCAAAGAATTAAACCGGGCCGTCTGGAGCGAACCCTACTTCGATGAGGGGGGTGGTAATACCGTGATGTCCACGTTTTCCGTTCCCTTTTACACAAACGTCCGGGGGGTGCGGACGTTCACCGGCGTGGTCACGGCCGACATGTCCCTGGAGTGGCTCAAGGACATCATTGCCGAAGTCGAAATCTACGAAACCGGATATGCCTTCCTTATTTCGCAAAACGGAATGTTCATCGCCCACCCCAACAAGGATCTGATCATGCGCGAGACCATTTTCACCGTTGCCGAAATGGCCGGTGATCTTTCTCTACGGGACATCGGCAGGAAAATGATCCAGGGAGAAAGGGGATTTGTTGCGTTGCCCGAATATTTCGCGGAGAAAAAAGCCTGGATTTATTACGTGCCCCTGCCGTCTGCGGGCTGGTCAATCGGCCTTGTTATTCCCGAAAAAGAGCTCTTTGCCGATGTTCGCCATCTGAGTAAAATCGTCCTGATCATCGGATTTGCCGGCTTTGTTTTTCTTTTTTTCGTCGTTACGACCATTTCCAGGAACATCACCCAGCCTCTGCGGCAACTGGCGCAAACCACGACGGAAATCGCCAGGGGAAGCCTTGATGTCGCACTTCCGAAGCGCCGCCCCTCCGACGAGGTCGGCGATTTAGCGAACTCTTTTGAAAATATGCAACTGGCTTTGAAGGAATATATCTCCAATCTCAAGGAAGCAACGGCAGCCAGGGAACGGATGGAAAGCGAATTAAAAATTGCCCGGACGATCCAGATGAGCTTTTTGCCGAAGCGCTTCCCCCCATTTCCGGAAAAACGGGAATTCGATATCTTCGCCTCGATCGTCCCCGCCCGGGAAGTGGGGGGTGATCTTTATGATTTTTTTCTCCTCGATGACGAAACTCTCTTCTTTTCCATCGGTGATGTATCGGGAAAAGGTGTGCCCGCAGCCCTCTTCATGGCGGCATCCACACTGCTTATCAAAGGTGCGATTAACCGCGATACAGGGATCGCCGAGGCGTTGGCGAAGGTAAACAGGGAACTGTGCGAGGGAAATGACGCCATGATGTTCCTAACCTTTTTTTGCGCCACATTGAATATCCGCACCGGTGAGATGCGCTACTCCAACGCGGGTCACAACCCGCCGCTGATCGTGCGCAGGGAGGAAAAGCCGGCATGGCTGGACCTGCCGGAAGGTTTTTTACTCGGTGTTATGGAGGAAAGCGTCTACGGGACCGCAACAATTCACCTCCAGCCGGGCGATCTGTTGTTCCTTTACACCGACGGCGTTACGGAAGCCATGAACACGGATGGGCAGGCCTATTCGGAGGAACGCTTGAAGAGGTTTATCGAAAACCGGGCCGATGAAAAACCTGAGGGCCTTGTCCGGAAAACGATTGAAAGTGTTCAGGAATTTGCCGACATCGCCCCGCAGTCAGACGACATCACGATTCTTGCGCTCCGCTATCAGGGTGCAGCCGACCCATAAACGAAAAGAAAGTGGGAAAAAGAAAAGGGGTGACCTCCACACCCCTTACCGTCGATAAGGCTTGTAAGCTAAAACAACTCTCCATTCACGGTTATGGAGGCCTATTGTCTCCCAAACGACATGCTTTACGATTTTTTCTTCGGATTGGGACGCCGGGAAAATATATTGTCCTTCACCAAAGGAAACGCCGGCTATTTTTTCCCCTAGGGCAAGTAAGCTTTTATACTCCGCGTACAGGGGATCGCTGAAAAGTCTTTTGCCTATTTCTTCCTTGTCCTGATCGTAGATAATCGTTCCATCAGTTTGCATTACCCAGAGTTCGTAATCGGCGGGGACGTTACTCTTTTTCAGCAGGGGCTCGATCACCAGTTCGGGGCGAATAAGCACGTTGACGCAACCGGCGAATTTCTTTTTTTCATACAGAGGCCGCATCAGGACCACGGCTGAAAATCCTTCGACCGATTTAAAGCTGCCGCTGAATATCGGCATGGGGTTTTTTAGCATGGCGGTCATGTGCCCCTGGGCGCTGATATCCACATTTTCGAAATTTCTATATTCGCCCGGTTCTATGTGGCGCAGAAATCCCGCCCTGTCCACAAAAGAGGTTTCAACGACAAGTTGATTATCATCGATAAAGGACTTCAGCAGTTTTCTGATATCGCCTTCATCATTTGTATTCACGTTGCTTTGTTCAATTAATCGGGCCAGTGAATGGTCGATGGCATTTAAGCTTTTTTGTAAATCGGGGACGAAGCGTTGAAGCGAAAGAGTCAATTGGGGCGGAATATGCATTTCCTCGTCTTCGGTTTTGGCTAAGAACATCCACCAGTCCATGCGCGGCAGTTTGCGGTATTGTGCCTGGTGGATGACGCCGCCGATTTCATATTCCGTCGCGCCTGCTTCGTTTTTCAGAGCGCTGGTTATCGCTTCCCCCAAGGATTTGCTTCCCTGTGTGACTGCGTTCATGAAGATAAAATCAGTGTCTTTATCCAACATGGTATTCCCTTCGGAATCAAGGACAAACCAGGTATAGCTTCGAGGCAGAGTAAACTGTCGATTCAGTCGGCCGTGCAGGTCATCCAGGAATATGGAAGCCCCGAGCCCACCTGTTACTCTTTTATCGACGCAAACAGGGGCGGCCATGACCGCGGATTTTTTTCCGGAGGAACGGCTGTATATGGGAGAGCCTTTTATCAGATTGCCGGCAAATAAAGATTTGAAATAGCTGCGGTCGCTCAAATTGAGGTTTGTGAAGTCTTTTTCCACGCTGTAATAATTTCCATCAGGCAAAACAAAAAAATAGACACCCGGCACATCCGCGGCAAGTCGTGCCAGGTAGGGTTTCATTCCGTTCCAGTCACCGCTTTTGGCTTCCGGGGTTGAGGCAATCAGTTCAAGTGAGGTTAGGGTACTTGAAAGAATGTTATCCAGGCAACATGCGGCGGCGTTGAGTGTTGTTTCCGGACCTGCGGATCGCGTATTTACCCTTGTTTGCTCCGCTGCGGCCGAACCGGCCAGAATAAAGATGAATATTGCGAAGCTGGACAATTTTATGAGTTTCTCAAATTTTGTCATGGGCATATTTATCTCCTTGCGGGAAAAGACGCGCTACTATACATTCCGGCAAACTGTAATGCCAGTGGAATTCTTTTGGAATGAAAAGAGGGTGAAAGGATTAAAAATACCTTCTGCGAACAAAGCATCCTTGAAGATTCTGAAAAGGATTTTTCATATTTTAAAGACTCTCTTTAAAAAACCCTGTCACTGTGGAAGGGGCCGGCCCAGACCGTACAATGACCTCGTCGAATTTTTCTGTTTGATTGCCTTGTAAACTACGCGAAAAAAGAAGTTGCAAAGCTATGATTTTAATGGAAGGGGAGGGAGGACGACGGCTTCGCCGTCAACAACAACCTTGCCGTCCTGGTTTAGGCATGTGGTTCGGAATGTCACCCGGTTTTTTTCCGGATTCTTCTCGATGACCTCCACCCGGGCCGTGATGGTATCGGCAATACGAACCGGCCGTTTGAACTCCAGGTTTTGGCTGACATAGATGGTTCCCGCACCGGGAAGGTTCACACCGAAGACCGCCGATATGAGCCCAGCCGAGAGCATGCCGTGTACGATTCGTCCCTTGAATGGGGTCGTTTTCGCAAAGGTTTCATTGATATGGGCCGGGTTCAAGTCCCCCGTGACTCCGGCATAGAGGTAGACATCCGTTTCCGTGACCGTCTTCGTAAATTCCGCGGTGTCGCCTATCTGCATTTCGTCGATAGTTTTTCCGATCATGGTTTTCTCCTTTATAAGTGATCTGCCGCTGACCTCGATGTTGACGGGCCCCAAATAAACGGTTGGGTGTCCTTTGACCAAGAGATGTCGAAATTTTGAAAACTTGCGTCGGCGACCTAGAACCAGGTCCTGAATATCCAGCTGTTTTCCCTGAGGTCCTTGACATCGTCCTTCAACATCTCACAGAGCTGCATGTTCTGGATGGCGACGCCGCCCATATGGGCAAGGGCCATGACATATTGAATCTCGCCTTCGGAAAATATTCTGGAGGTGGCGCTGTACAGACGAAGCACGCCGACCACCTCATCTCGGGATTTGATGGGCACACTGAGAATCGTGACGATGCCTTCATCCTTCTTTTCCGCCCGGTACTGGACACCGGGATCGGTGGCGGCGTTTTTGACCACGACAGGCTTCCCCTGAAGCGCTTCCGCTATACTCTTCTCCGCCGAGATCGGTCCCTTGTTGAGATATCTTTCCGAAAGGCCATAGCTGGCCGCCAAACGAAGGGTTGTGCGACTTTCATCCAGTAGCCGGATAGAGGATGCCTTTACATTCATGGATTCCGCCACATCCTTCGTAAGGGTTTCAAGGATCTCCTTGATGTCCCTGCTGCCCGTGATATCGGATGCCAATTTGAGGAAAATCCGGGTGGCATTGCGAAGTTTCGCGATGCGGTCCGCCTTGTCTATGGACAGGCCGCCCATATCGGCAAGCACCGTAAAAAATTCAATTTCCTTATCCGAAAAATCCCGGATATCGGACGTGTAGAGGGCCATGCAACCCAACAGATCATCGCGCACCATGACGGGGACGACGAGAATGGAACCGATTCCTTCTTTAATTTTGGATTCCCTGTTCTGCAGGCGGTCATCATTTATGGCGTCCCGATAGTGGAGGTAGCCGCTTTTCTTCAGCATCTTCATAATCGGTAGCGTCCGGCCCGGCGCGGTGTGGACATAATTCCTGGAGAGGCCTGTCTGGGCCGCAATCGTGTACTGGGTTCTGGTCTCATCACTGGCCAGAAACAGGCACGCCCCCTTGGCATGCATCGTGGCCGCAGCGGACTTTACGATCATCCGGCAGAGCTTTTCCCGATCGTTCGTCGCGCTCAGAACTTTGGCAATCTTGTGAATTTCCCTGACGTATTCGTTCATGTCATACTCTCTTTTCTTTTAAGTCGTTTGTTTAATGGAACCGTCCCCGTCTGTCCTTTTGGTGGTTAACGTCATATCCCCTGAGAGTCATCGTGTTTCGTCAGCCACCAGATTATTTTCGGGGAAAATTCGCGCTGCGTTTTGGAACTCACGTAGATTCCGATATGCCCCGTATCGAGGCAGAGATCTTCTTTATGCACGCTGGCGATCTTGGAGGTGAACTGATCGCACGACTGCGGCGGCACCAGGTGGTCATAGCGTCCATAGATATTGAGTACGGGCATTGTAATGTTTTTCAGCTCAACCCGTTTGCCGCCCAGGATGATTTCATCCTTGATAAGGCGGTTTTCCAAGTACATCCATTTTATGAATTCTCGAAAAGTCTCTCCGGGGAGATCCGGGCTATCGAATATCCAGCGCTCCATGCGAATGAAGTTTTCCAGAAAATCCTTGTTGTGAATGTTTTCCAGGAATCCGACGTACTTGTCGATCATGAGACGCGCCGGGTTGAGGAGGAGGAAGCCGAGATTCATGATGTCGCCCGGGATATTCCCGTAGGAAGCAACCAGTTTGTCCGGGTCCAGAGATTTTGCCCAGACGTTGAGCAGACCTGCTTCGTGATCAAAATTCGTGGGTGTCACGGTCAGGACCAGGTTCTTGATTTTTTCCGGGTGCAAGGCCGCGTGCATGACGCACATGGTTCCCCCCTGGCAGATACCCATGATGTTGATCTGGTTTATCCCGTACGCATTGCGAACGAAATCGACACAACTGTCAATGTAGCCGTTCACGTGATCGTCCAGATTTAGAAAACGGTCTTTCCGAGTCGGGTATCCCCAGTCAATCATGTAGACATCGAGGCCCGCGGCGAGAAATCTCTCCACCACGCTGCGGCCGGGCTGCAGGTCGAGCATGGTCTCCCGGTTCACTTGGGCATAAACGATCAGAAGCGGTGTCTTGAGAGAGGGCGACGTGACGGGACGATAGCGCTTCAACTTGACGCGGTCTTCTTCCCAGACCACATCATAAGGCGTTGTGGCAATGTCTGTTTCCAGAGGGTTCAGAAGGACTTCCCTGGCGACGCGGAGGCGGTCACAGAAGTTTGCCGTGTCCCCTGCGACACGGGCCATGATTAATTCCCCCGCCTTGATATAGGGCGCCATCATATCGGCAATTGTAGGTTTTTCTTCACTTTGCATCTGTTTTCCCCTGGGACTCCCCGGCATTTATTCCTTTCGTTTGCCGCTGCCGTCTTTCCTGCGCTTTTCGCCTTGCCTCCGCCCTTGCTTTAAGGCGGGCTTTTTTCTCCTCTTCCCTGCGCGTCTTCTCTTCGGATATTGGCTGTTCCTCTATCTCAAGCTCCAGGTTGGCCGCCATGTTCGGACTGACGGAAACGTTCTTCTCGGCCTCTCTTTGAGCCTCTTTTCGTTCAAGCTCTTTCACCCTTTTTTTCAGGATGTGGAGATCCTTATAGACTTCATCCATATCCCGGTTCGTGGGAATAGGCAGGTGCTGAAGCAAATCCATGAAGAATTCGGCGCGGGCTACCTGGAAATCGTGCATTTTATTGAGGGTTTCTCGGAGCGTTTCAATATAATCGTTGGACCGTAATAATGCCAGATAATGGTCCTCCAGTTTTTGAATCCAGAGCTGGTAAAGGGCCCGCGAACCATCAATGGCTGTATTTCCCTCACGTTCCAGTCTGGTAATTTCCTCTTTCACCGCATAATAGGATTTTTCCATAGGAATCATCAACATCTGGAAAAACTCGCCAATCGCCGACTGGAAGTCAGACGCATTTTCAACCACTTTATTGATCCGCTCCTGGTAATATCGGGTCAGGCCGATCTGCGGAATATTCAGGATCTTTCGAAAATCGTCCACATGGGTCTGATGAATCATTTTTGTTGTTTGCTTGAGAAATTCGACGATATTTTCAGAGCTTCCCGATGTGGTCATGCCCAGCATTTCGGCAATCTGTTGTTCGGACCTTATAGAGAATCCCCAGAAAGGTTGAAAAATTTTCAAAATTAAATCTCCGACGGAGCGGGTGGATTCGAACGCGTCGGGTTTCGGCATGCCCGTAATGGAGGAAAGGAACTGAAAAAACTCGAAAATTTCCTTGAAAACCACGTCAGGGCCAGGATGGGGGGGGGCCGCATCCGCATGTGTTTGGGAGGCCGCAAATGGCTTCTGCCAGTCCTTGGCGGTTTGTTGCATAGCCGCCTCCCACACGTCGACCTGGTTTTTGACCCAGTCCGCAAAAATGACGCCTTGGGTAGTCTCTTCGGTTTCAGTCTTCTTTTTGTCCTTCATGTTCTGCACCCCCTGGCGATATCGGTTCGGAAGATTCAATATCTCCCGGTTTTTCAAGTGGTTTGATGTTTTCAAAGAGTTTGCCGTATGTCGTCATGAGGGTCTGGAACTGGTCCGCCTGTTTTTTCATGAGCCCTTCGATACCCTTTGCAACCAAACCAGACTCCGGTTCCTGACGGCGGGTTTTCTTCCCCGAGGTTTTCAAAGCCTTTTCCAGCTCGGTGATCCTGCTTTTCAAATCGTCGTTTTCCCTGACGAGTGCGTCGTATGTTTTTCGCGGAACCAGTCCCAGGAGGCCGGTGAATTCCCGACAGGATTCAAGAAAATCCGCTGTAGCCTTTTCCCGGATCTGATCATTGATTTCCGAAGGATCCGCCTTCTTTTTAAGGCCATAGAATTCCCGGAACAGGTTCATGTGGAATTCGCAGGCCCTGAACCCTTCGTTTGCCAGGCGTTGCAGCGTTTCAACCTGTTCCTGCCCCCTGGCCGCATGGATCAGAAAGTTTCCCCAGAATTCCAGAAATCTTTTATCCATATCACGTTATCCTCAAGGATTCCGAAAGTTCTCTTGCCATCCTTCTGTTTCCCCTGCATGGCAGGGACTGTCAACGGTGCCTTCCAGGTCGAGGTGGAAGCGGATCGGCCCGCGCTGCCCGCCACGGAATCGCTTGTGCAGGGCGCATTCGGAGGTCGGCAGGGACCAGGAGGTGGCAATCGCACCGTGACCTCTCGGGAATTCGGTTACCTCAACGTCAATGAAATCGGCGGGCGCCAACGCCGAGTCCCGGTCAACGAGATTGTCTTCCGCCGCATAGCACAGCAGCCAGGGAATCCCTTTCTCCTGGATACACTTGAAGTTCAGGGAGCGGCCAAACAGTTTTACCGGTAGCGTGCCATCTGCGGTGACGGGTTTTGTATAGGAATCAAAACTCAATCTTGTCAACTCGACGGGCAGATCGTTGCGTTCATAAATGAGCCAATAGTTGAGTGCCGCCGCTGTCGGAGTGATCTGAAAGGGGCCATCGCCCTGGCGGCTGAACATGTCGAGGTCGCGATGGAATGTTACAAGGGGCGCTTCCTCTTCAATGCTTTTCAGTTTGAAAACCCAGCTCATGACATGGCCGTCGATCACCTCATTACCATTCGGAAGGGTTTTAACGGCGTAGCCGAGGTCCCGGAAACGCGGCGGGAGCAGTTCAATATACTTCACAAGGGCTCTGCTGCGTGTTCCATCCATTGGCGCGACACAGGTTATAAAAGCGTCCACCAGTCCGTCCAGCTCACCTGACAAAAGGCTCATTACAGCAACGTAGCCGCCCTGGCAGAAACCATTGAGGGTTACTTCCTTGCCGTGGCGCCGGCGGATGATTGCACAGAAATACTTTGTATCGAGGCAATCATCCTCCCCCGTCATGGTCTGGACGGCCTCGTGGGCGTGAATATCCTTCATGATACGGATGTAGGTTGGAATGCCCTGGTTGGCGAAACAATGGGTGTAACTTTTGTTTTCTCCCGGGAGAAAGGCAAGGATCGATGCCCCCAGAACATAGGGGGGAATCACAAGAACCGGCTTGCCGGTAGAGCGGACCTCCGCGCAGCCCCGCCAGGGCAACACCTGGTAAAGACAGAAACGGTCCGTTTCCGCGACCTTGATGTATCCCCCGTCGTCGAAGTGGAAGCCGAAACGCGGTTCGATTTCGCGGATTGCTTTGGGGTATTCTTTGACAAGGACATCGACGAGCCGGGAAAGGCGCACCGAGTTCTGTAAAATATCCTTTCCTTCCTGCTGGAACAGCGTGTTCAGCCAAGCGGAGAACCAGTTCCCCATCTCGTTCGCATGAAACCGATTCAGGGCCCGCATGGTTCCCAGCGTGCCTTTTTGTGCGATTCTTATATTAAAATCAAGGAGTTCAAGGTACGCATGAGCGGTTTCATGCGGGGCAGCTTCAAGTATTTTCTGCTTTTCCACCTCTTGAAAATACCGGGAGGCCAGCCAGTAAGGGGCCATAAATTCGAAGTAGTTACTCCAGGCACCGTTTACATAAGCCTGCGCAGTCAAAATCATTTTCGCAGTTGCCCGGACTGTCTGCAGAGTCATTTCGTTGTATATAGGCGATGATTTCAGGAATGTCCCCGCCATGCTGCTTGATGGAGATGTTGAAAAGGGGTCAGCCATAGATCACCTGCTCCGCTCAGCCTAATCCGGGCGCAAGAATCAGCGTTTATTTTTTGTCCTGAAAGAAAGACTCCATTTTGGCGAAATTGTCTTCGACGAGTTTTTTGAAATCCTCGAAACCCTTCCGGTACATCGAGGCCCATTCCCGAACGGCCTTTTTCCCCTCTTCGGACATTCCCGAAGCCTGGCCGATGTAGATGTTCACAACCTTTTCCATTTGGTCATGAATGGTGCTCATGTTGTTGAAGGCATTTGCGCAGATGGATTTATTGATATCGATCATCTGTTTAAGCGTGTCTTTTGGATGTATCATTTTGCTTCTCCTTGTCGGTTATTTCTTCGTTCCCGCCTTAGCCGTTTCGGCGAAGAAATCATCCATCTTCTTGAAACTCTCGTCCACGGCGGCCCTGAAATCCTGAAATCCTTTCTTGTACACCCCCATCCATTCCTGGATGGCTTTTTTCCCTTCTTCCGGGACACCCTGGGTCTGATCCAGGTACATCTCGACCATTTTCTGGTTCTGTTCCTGGAACATGGTCATGGCGTTGCAGGTGTTCTCAAAAGTCGATTTGTAAAAATCAAAAGTCTGGCTGAGTACATTCTTGGGGTCCATAGCGAAATCCTCCATTCTTGAATTTAGTTTGTTGCGGGTAACAATAGGGCAAGCACACCAAAATGTCAAGGATAAAATGGTGCAATGCAAAATAAGATTTGCGTTGCGTATTATGTATGCGATATTAGGTAATTAAAGGAAAATAATTTCTTCTTGTTTAATTTGATGTTGCGATGTAACATCAAACTTTTCCGTCTGGGGGAGGAGGCAGGCGATGATTAAAATGTTCATGATTTTATTTTTTGGTTACATCGTCGGATGTTTTTCTTGCCGTTGTTTCCATGTTGTGGAAAATGTGAATCGATAATGGCACTTTCCAGAGAGGGATACTCATGCCTGATAGAGTTTTGCTGAAAAAGTACGCGAACCGGCGTCTTTACGATATGGAACGGAGCGTTTACGTGACCCTGGAGGATATCGCCGATCTGATCCGCCGGGGGCGTGAAGTGGTCGTGACCGATGCCCGGACCGAGGAAGATGTGACGGCTTTCATCCTGACCCAGATTGTTCTGGAAGAGGCCCGGAAAAAAAACATCCTCCTGCCGGTATCACTTTTGCATCTGATGATCCGCCACGGAGACAAACTCCTGGGAGAATTTTTCGATAAGTATCTCGAGCAGAGCCTGAAGAATTTTCTGCGTTACAAATCCATGGCGGATGCGCAGTTTGCCGAATGGCTGAAAATGGGCGCCGATTTTTCCGAGCAGGCCAGTCTTTCCATCCCCGGAGCCAATTCGTTCCCGAATATCTTTGATCTCTTCGCCGGCGCGGAACCCACCGGGGAAACCCCTTCACCCTCCGGGGGAAAACCCGGGGAAACGAATGGGACGAAGGAAAAGTAAAAAACCCGGGGGATCTTGACGTGATACGTCGTTGCCATTATGCCGGAGTGAGCATGATTTTTTCCAGCGTAAGAGGCTCGATGTACTCACCGCCCCGGTAGACGCGCATGTTGCCGCCCGAAATTTCATCAATCAGGACAATATGGTTATCGTTTCCCACCCGGCCGAATTCGAACTTGATGTCGAAGAGTTCCAGACCCTTTTTGGCCAATTCCTCTTTTACGATTGCCCCGATCTCTCTGGTCATTTCGACCAGAATTTCGTACTCCGCTTTTGTCAGGATTCCTAGTATTTCAAGGGCGTCTTCCGTTATCAGGGGATCGTTTCGCTCGTCATCCTTGAGGGTTATTTCCACCAACCCGGGGAGCGGCTCCCCTTCCCGGCAATAAAGGCCGTAACGCCGGAAAAAACTGCCCACCGCCCGATAGCGGAGGATTACCTCCACGCCTTGGCCAAAGGGCTGTGCCGGTTTTACCGTCATCGTTGCGTTTTCTATGTCCGCCTGTACGAAGTGGGTCGGAATGCCCTTTGCGTTTATCTTTTCAAAAAAGAAGCTGGTCAGCTTGAGGCCCGATCTGCCCGCCCCGTCTATGGTCAGACCGACTGTGTTGGCGCCCGGGTCGAAGACTCCGTCCGTTCCGGTGACGTCGTCCTTGAATTTGAGGATGTAGTTTCCGTCCTCCGCGTCATAGACATCCTTGGTTTTTCCCTTGTAAACAAGTTTCATCGAGTCTTCCTTTCCGTTAACATGGCGGTGAATTAGCTTTCCGAGTTGTCCCTATTTCCAGGATACCCTTCTAATGCACCATCTCCACAGGATTTTCAGGGGAGGAATCGTAGCTTAAACCCATTGCGGCGTCAAGAACGGAGATGTTGCCGGGGCGCAGATTTTCATTTGACTTCCTGTGAGAAAGCAGATACGTATCTTGCTCGTAAACGGCTGTCATTACAAGGAATTAGAACAATGACCCTCCAAGATCGTCTCCGGCGCCTGACGGGCGAAGGGCCGGCAACGACGCAAGATAACCGCGATAAAATTCTCACCGATCTCCGCCGGCGCATCGAGGCGGTAACGACGGGCCGGGAAAGAAGGTTGCAAGGCGGATCGACGCCCAACCAAAAGCGTCTCCTTGAGGAACTCCTCCCCGGCGAGGAAAGAGAGAACGAGTACGGCCGGTTCTACTCCGTCGAGGCCGCCCTGAAACCCTCCCACCGGCATGGGAACCAGTGCGTGGCCGATTTCCTCTCCGTCGATATGGACGCCCTGTCGGTCCTGGCCGACAAGACCGACCTTGCCGGCATGGATGCTCGGGAGGGCCTCTACCTCGATACGGAGACGACGGGACTGTCCGGAGGAACAGGAACCGTCGCCTTCCTCATCGGCCTTGGCTGGTTTGAAGAGACAACCTTTGTGACCCGCCAGCTTTTCGTCCGTGACTATCCGGAGGAGCGGGCATGCCTAGCGTATCTGAGCGAACTGGCCCAGGAAAAAGGTTTTCTCGTGACGTTCAACGGCAAGTCCTTCGACGTCAATCTGCTTGGCGCCCGGTTCATCATGAACCGCCTTCCCGATCCTCTGACGGAGCTGCCCCACCTGGATCTCCTCCATCCCACACGGCGCCTGCTGGGACATCGCCTGGAAAACAACCGCCTGGGTACGGTGGAACAGCATGTTCTGGGCCTCGACCGAGGGGAGGACATCCCCGGTTGGGAAATCCCGGAGCGTTACTTCCGCTGGCTCCGGAACCGGCACCCGGGGGCCATGCTGGAAGTCTTCCGCCACAATCACCTGGACGTCGTGTCGCTTTCGGCTTTGGCGCGCCATCTGGCGGAGATTGTCGCCGGCAACGGCGAAAGGTTGCGGGAAAGGGAAGAGGATCACCTGGCGGCGGCGCGGCTCCTCATCGACCGAACCCGCCAGCGGCAGGGCAAGAGACGACTCCGTGACTTGTGCGCCTCCGGTCATCCGCAGGTTTCACGGGAGGCCCGGCGTCATCTGTCCCTTCACCTGAAGCGGGATGAGGACTGGAAAGGGGCCATCGCCCTCTGGGAGGAAATGCTTGCCGCTGATCCCGCCGACTGCTTCGCCTGCGAGGAACTGGCCAAATGGTACGAACACCGGGACAGGAATCCGGAACAGGCCCTTTGCCTGGTTTGCAATACCCTGGAATTAATCTCCGGCCGCCATTCTGACGAACAGGATCGCCTCACTTACCGCCGTATCCGCCTGGAAAGAAAGTGCGGTAAACCCTGAAAAATCCTTAGAAATTCGTTGACAACTTTTCTTCAGAGTTTTACTCTGCTTCCGCCTGTACGGGGCATATCCACTTTTTAGTAACCGTAATTCTCGTTATTTAAGCTGTCCAACTCCAACCTTTCTGGGGAAGAGAGAATGACCGGCGCAAACAGGGAGTACAGGCAAAATCAAACTAAGTTAGAACTGTGTCCGGTAAAATAGGGGCAACTCCATTGAAAGTGAACAACAATAAAATATATTCTATATTTATTGCTTTGGCACTTATATATTGGAATCCAATCAGTTATTTTTTGTTTTATTCCAATACACCAGTTTATTGCAAGCCAATCTATTTCCTTCATTGGATTATATTTATAACCGGAATATTATTCATTTTTCTGATACAGAAAAACAAGCTTAATGAAACAATAAAGAATATTGTATTCATGATAGCATTTGTAGGGATATTTTTTTCTAGTTTGGTTGTTGTCGATAAAATTATTGGTATTCCTTCTGTCTTAAAAAAAGGAACGCCGCATACTCAAAAGCAGGTAAGGTGTAAAAGTTAGGCTCTCTCCGTACAGATAGCTAGAAAAAGTGGCAGTCAGTTTTCTCTTCGGTTAAGGTGTTTTCATCACCAAACCATCTTACCAAGGAGGAAGACATGACTGCCAAGAAGAAGATAGCACAGAAGAGGCTCACATTGCTACAGCTCGCC
>JAAYKM010000038.1 GCA_012522415.1 Deltaproteobacteria bacterium
ATTGCTTATGATAATCAATTCCGATATACTTCATCACGTGCACCTCCTTAATGTTTTCTAAAACGTAGGGGTTAGTCTAGCACTAGCGCCCTGTCGGAGGTGCACTTTTTTTCATGTTATCATTCCAGCAGAGGCTTTGCCTCATTGTCATCCTGAGACGCAAGCCGAAGGATCTCTTCCTTTCAACATGCCGTTGCTATTAGATTCTTCGCTTCGCTCAGAATGACACCTGTAACTTTTTGTCATTCGGGGCTCCGACCCGGAATCCATTGCGAGGACGTTGCAGTCCGCTTACACATGCCCCGACAGAAAGTTACTCCCTGTGAATACGTGTTCATCCTAATACGGAAAAGGCCAGAGGCGGAAATTCGAACGGACGATCCGCCATAGCTCCGCAATACCCCGTGGTTCAAACAGAATGAATAAAACAATCGCCAGGCCGAAAACCAATTCCCGCAGCGGCGCCAGGTTGAGGCCGAAGTCTCCCAGGGTGCCCGTGTTCATTGCCCAATCAGTCAACCAGCGGAGCATTTCATTCAGCGAGATGATGAACACCGCCCCAAAGATCGACCCGGAGATACTTCCCAGGCCACCGATGATCACCATGGCAATGAACTCGATGGAAAGCATCAGGTTGAAGGGCTCTGTGGTAATACTCATCATGTAGTATGCCCACAGGGCTCCGGCGCAGCCGGCATAGAAGGAGCTGATCCCGAAGGACAGCAATTTGTACCGAAAAATCGGGATGCCCATCCCTTCCGCGGCGCGGTCGTTGTCGCGGACCGCCACAAAGGCCCGTCCGTACTTGGAACGCATCAAGTTGATCGCCAGAAAGACCATGAGTATCAGACATGTGAAGATGAGGTAAAAGAACCCCCGGTCACTGGATATTTCGTACCCGAAAAGTGATGGAAACGGCAGGGTGATCCCCATGGTGCCCATGGTCAGACTGTCCCAATGCACCAGCACATATTCGATGATGAATTGGCCGGCGATGGTCGCGATGGTCAGGTACAGGCCCTTGAGGCGTATGGATGGCATGCCGAAAACCATGCCCAGGAGGGCGGTAATGCCCCCCGCCGCAGGAAGCGTCAGCAGGATCGGCAGATTCCAGCGGGTGGCCAGAATTGCCGCCGCATAGGCGCCGACGCCGACGAAGGCGCCATGGCCAAGCGAGATCAAGCCGGTGTAGCCGATGAGGATGTTCAGCCCGACGGCGGCCATGGACATGATCCCGATTGTATTGACGATATAGAGCATGTAACGGCTCAAAACAAAGGGGGCGACACACAGAAGCCCCAGGAGGCCGACCATCGTCCAGAGGCGCCCGAAATCCGTTTCGAAAATGGTCAGTTCCTCTTCGTAACGGTCTTTGTAGTTGCCGCAGGGATGAAAACGAAACCTTGGCCTCATGCTAAACCCTTTCGATCTCGACCAGGCCGAACAAACCATAAGGCTTGACCAGGAGTATGAAGACTAAGGCGACGTAGGGCACCCCGTCCCGAAGCGACGGCGAGAGATACCCTCCCGTAAACGTTTCCAGAAGCCCGATGATGATCCCGCCGATGACGGCGCCGACGATACTGTCCAACCCCCCAAGGATAACGACGGGAAAGACCTTGAGTCCGATGGCGCTCAAGTCGTGAACGTTGATCCCGTTAATGATTCCAAGAACGATCCCGCTCATGCCGGCGACGAGGGCCGCGATCCCCCAGGACAGGGCAAAGACCTTCCGGACGTGAACACCCAGGGACAGGGCCGCCTTCTGATTGTCCGCCACAGAGCGCATGTAGATCCCCTGGGAGGAATACTTGAAGAAGAGCCCGAAGAGGGCGAGAAATACAATTCCGATGATCAATGCCATGACATAAACGGGAGGCACCGTGACGTAGCCGAAGGAAAGCCCCAGCCATTGGGGCAGGAAGTCCGGGTAGGTTCGGAGGTTGCCCCCCCAGAGAAGGAGCATCAAACCCTTGAACATGCTGGCCAGACCTACGGTCAACATGATGACAAAGATCAGGGGTTCCCCGATCAGAGGCCGCAGGAACAGCCGCTCGACAATGAAACCCAAGACAAAGCAGCCGAAAAGCGTCACAAGAAAGGCCAGCCATATGGGCAGATTCGCCCAGGTCACCAGGGTCAGAAAAATGAAGGCCCCCATGGCCAGGAGCTCCCCGTGGGCGAAATTCAGGACACTCGAAGACTTGAAAATCATGACGAAGCCCATGGCCGACAGGCCATAGAGAAACCCGATACTCAGCCCGTTGATCAAAAGTTGAACAAAGAATTCCATTTATTTAAGCCTTTCCATGGTTTGGCCATTATTTTCTCCCCGGTCATTCCCACCGGGAAGAGAAATCCCCCTCTTTTCTTACACGCCGTTATTCGAAGGAATGTGAAACCCTTTCCTTACGGCAGGGCTTCTCCCCGCCAAAGCGGCTAAATAATGACACCTGCAATTCTAAAAAGTCGCCTCGACAACCGTCTTACCCGGTGCCGGGTATGATCCCTTCTTTTCGATCTCCGGTACGATAACGTCAATCACCCGGACCGTCGTTTCGATCTGTCCAACCTGGCCGTCCCGATACTTGACCTTCCCCTTGACGGCAATTTCCTTTTTCCCCTCGTACATCCCCTCGATCAGTTTCAGATAGAGCCCGTACACGAACCGTCGCCGGACCTTACCCGTCCGGGTCAGTTCCTCATCGTCGGCGTCCAGCAGCTTGTATAGCAGGAAAAATTTCCGGATCTTCATGTACGGCGGAAGCTGTTCATTGACCTTCGTGATGTCCCTGAGGACCAATTGCTCCACGGCCGGCTGCTGGGAAAGATCCATATAGGTCGTGAAGGGAATCTTCTGCTGTTCCGCCCAATTGGCCACATTGTCCTGGTCAATGTTGATCATAGCGGCGATAAAACCTTTCCCTTCCCCAAAAACCACCGCCTCCTTGATGTAGGGACTGAACTTCAGACGGGTTTCGATAAAATCGGGGGAAAAAGCGTCACCCTGCTTGTTGCGGATGATCTCTTCCTTGCGACCGATGATGAGAAGATGTCCATCGGGGTCTATGTAACCGGCGTCGCCCGTTTTCAGCCAACCGTCGGTGAAGGCGTTTTCCGTCGCCTCGTAATCCTGATAGTAGCCGACGAAATTGGCTTCGCTCTTGACGAGAATTTCCTGATCCTCGGCGATTTGGATCGCTGTTTCCGGAAGAGGTTTTCCGACGGTTTCCAGTTTGACTTCCCCGTCAGGCTGGACCTGGAAAATGCCGCAGGCTTCCGTCAGACCGTAGCATTGTTTGAGGTTCAGGCCGATGGAGCGGAAAAAGAGAATGACATCGGGACTGATTGGATGCCCCCCCGTATAGGCCGCCCGGAAACAGGCGCAGCCGACCCGGTCCAAGAGAGGCCGGAATATCAGATGGTTCGCAATCTTATGGACGAAGTGGAGCATCGGAGAGGGCGTTTTTTTCGCCGCCTGGGTCTCCACCACCCTCTTGCCGACGTCGACGGACCAGTCGTAAAATCGGCGCTTGACCCACCCCGCATCGGACATGCGGACCCTGATTCTCGATGCCAAATCCTCCCAGAAGCGGGACGAGGTAATCATGACCGACGGTCCCACCTCCCGGAAATCGGAGAGAACCGTTTCGGGGAGTTCCGGGAAATTCATCGTCATACCGGAGCAGAGGGCAATACCGAAGCCCCACATCTGGTCGACGATCCAGGCGGGGGGAGCCATGGAAAGCCAGTTGTCCCCGTGGTTCATATGCAGGGCCTCGGTCCATTGTCTCCCCATGGCGAGAAAATTGCGGTGACTCAGCATGGCCAGCTTGGGAATACCCGTCGTTCCGGAAGTCAGCATCATAACCGCCGTGTCGTCGGACCGACCCTTCTTCAGTTCTTTTCCGAAAAGTTCCGGGTTTTTCCGGCCGGTCTCCTCGCCGACTTTAAGGAGATCCCTGAAACTGATCAGGAAGGGATTTCCCTCGTAGCCATGCATCCCTGTGGGGTCAACGTAAACGACCTTCTTGATAAAGGGAAGTTTAGTCCGGCTGTCGAGTATTTTATCCGTCTGCTCCTGATCCTGAACAAAAGCGTAGGGTGAACGGAGCCGCCCTAAAAGGGTGACGAGTTCCTCCGGAGTCGCGGAAGTGAACAGGTTAACGGGCACACCCCCCATGGCCTGCACAGCAAGCTGGCTGAAAAGCCACTCCGCATGGTTATCCAGGATCAGGGCCGCCGTCTGGCCGCGCTTGAATCCCAGGGCGTGGAGCCCCAGTGCGGTCTGTTCCATGTACCGCTGGTAATCCCGCCAGTTCCAGGTTTCCCAGATCCCGTAGGCCTTTTCCCGGATGGCCACACATGTGGCGTCTAATTTTTCCGCCTGCTCGCAGAGAAGTTGCGGCAGGGTCAAGTTTTTTGTCATGGAAACTGAATAACCCGCCTTTTGTCTGTAAACCAGGGGCTGTCACGAAAATAAAATCGCCATTTCAACGCCCCATGTCGTTTCGGCCACCCCGTGTCATCTCGACAGCCCCATGTCATTTCGACCACAGGGAGAAATCC
Organism: Deltaproteobacteria bacterium; assembly: GCA_012522415.1. Taxonomy (NCBI): domain Bacteria; kingdom Pseudomonadati; phylum Myxococcota; class Myxococcia; species Deltaproteobacteria bacterium. The sequence goes on from JAAYKM010000038.1 coordinate 4,570, forward strand.
GCCCTCGATTTGTCAAGGTTTCTCGTCGTTTCGTTCGCCGAAATGACATCATCCCAGCGAAATAACTTCTGCGACCGTCCGATGGATAGCCACATCTGTTTACGAATCGTCGCCCAGATACGCCTTAATGACTTCCGGATGATTCTGCACTTCCTGTGCGCTCCCCTCGGTTAATTTCTCGCCGAAATTCATAACCATCACCCTTCTGGCGATACTCATCACAATGGACATATCGTGCTCCACCAGAACCATCGTCTGTCCCCAGACCCGATTCAATTCCAGGAGAAAGCGGACCATGTCCTCCTTTTCCTCCAGGTTCATCCCCGCAAACGGTTCGTCCAGGACCAGAAGTGAAGGTTCCATCGCCAGAGCGCGTCCCAGTTCCACCCGCTTCATAAGCCCGTAGGGAAGGGATCCCACGGGTGTTTTTCGTATGGATTGCATCTCCAGAAAGTCGATCAGTTCCTCGACCACCTGCCGGTGATATACCTCCTGTCTCCGGACGTTCTTCGAAAACAGACAAGCGGCGGACAGAGGGTATTTCATGTGGATATGCCTGGCCAGGAGCATGTTGGCCAGAACCGTCATGCCGGGAAACAGCTCGATGTTTTGAAAGGTCCGCCCGAGGCCGATTTTGACCAGGTCATGCGTCGGCATCCGGGTGATGTCGTGGCCGTTGAAGGCGATGCGTCCCGTCTGCGGCCGGTAGTATCCGGTAATACAGTTCATGAGACTCGTTTTCCCGGCACCGTTGGGACCGATCACGGCGACCAGTTCCCCCGTTCGCACCTGAAAATCGATATCCTTCAGCGCCACGACGCCGCCGAAGGTCAGGGTGACGCCGGCAACGTCGAGTTCGGCCCTCTTTCTGTCGGCGGCCCGGTTTTTATATATCGACGGTTCCCCGCGATAGGCTTTCATTTCCCTTTGCTTTTTCCCTGGATCAACTTGATTTTTTCCTTGCCCGGCACATAGAAATTCGTAAGGGGCGTGAAGGAACCATCCTCACCGACCCGGATAATCCGCGCCGTAAACGATGCGCCGTGATCCGTCGGGGTATAGGTGACCGGCGGAATCAGACCCCAGAAGTTCTCACTCCGGAATGATTCCATGGCCTTGTTGATGGTTTCGGGTTTTACGACCTTGTATCGTTCCTGGGCTCGTACAAAGGCCCTTTCCATGATCATGCCGACGGCCACCCCCTCCCAATAGGCGGCATCAAAATCATCGACTGCTTTGTACCGCTTCCAGAGTTCCTCCATGATTTTTACTCCCTGGGACCTATCGGAGGGCACGCCACCGGGAAACTGAATCGCCAGGCGATCCCGAATGATGCCCTTGCCCAGATTGAAGAAATCCGGATCCGTCGAAGTCCAGGTACCGAAGAACTGCGGCTTATAATTAATGCGATCGGCGTTCTTCAAGGCGGTGACGATTGTCGCGGGCAGAACCTGGAGAAAAATATATTCGACGCCTTTGCTCTGCATGCGCAAAAGCTCCGTCGAAAGATCGACGGTCTTCGGCGGAAACGCCTCCACGGTAACAATCTCGATACCGATTTTCTTTGCATATTCCTGGCTGGGCTGATGAATGGAGCGGCCATAGGCGTTGTTGTAAGTCAGAAGACCGACCTTTGGCGCGTTCTTCCCCCTGTGGATCGTCCGGATATACTCCAGAATGGCGTAGCAGTCCATCTTGTAGCTGCCGAAGGGAAGATACATGTAGGCGACAGGATCCTGGAGGATCTCCCAACTGGTCGAAAAATTGATGGTGGGTATCCGATACTTCTGAATGATGGGTTTGGCCGCAAGGCCTTCTCCGGCACCCCAGGTGGCGATCATGTCCACCCTGTCCTGAACGGAAAACTTGCGGACCGCCGCCACGGCCTCCGGCACCTTGTAGGCCGTATCCACGAGAATGATCTCGACCTGCCGGCCTCCAACGCCGCCTTTGGTTTCGTTGACATACCGAAAATAGTCCTGCAGACCCTTGGCGTGATACTTGCCCCAGGTGGAAGCGGGCCCGGTCATGTTGATGGCCGCACCAACCTTGATTTTTTTCGCCCAGACTGCTCCCGGCAAAAAGAGCGCCGTAAGAAAGATCAGCGCCAGGACGGCCCCAAAAAGACTTTTCCCTAACGTCTTACCCATGATTCCTTTCCTCCTTGTGTGGTTTAGGGGTCCAAGATTCCGCTGGGCGTTCCGCGGGTAAAAAAAAGGCCGCGGACAGTTTCCGATCTGCCCGCGGCCCGACTCATCCATGCTTAAAGAAGTCAGGAGCCGTACAGGCAGACCACGCCGTTAAAGCTAAAAAAGGCGAAAAATCTGTCGAAATCGGCTCGTTCTTCAAACACAATATTCATCAATCAATCTCCTGACTAGCGTCCTTACAAGAAAACCGGGGACTCTGTCAAGTGAAAATTCGCACATTTAGCGCATATCCAGTTTGTCCATGCGGTAATGAAGGGAATCGGCGGTCACTTTCAGGAGTTCTGCCGTTTTCTTCCGTGAACCGCCTGTCTTTTGCAGTGCTTTCTCGATGAAAGTCCGCTCGATTTTTTTCAGTTCCTCATCCAGATCCAGCCCCTCATCGGGTACGTCGAACCGGGCCAGGGTACGCTCCGCAACGGGTTCATTGCTATTTAAAACAAGATTCTCCGGCAGAATGATATTGGAGGTTTCCAGAGCAATGCTTCGTTCGATGATATTCTCCAGTTCACGGACATTACCCGGAAAGGGATACTTCATAAGCAACTCCATGGCGTACGAAGAGATATTTCGAATTTCCTTGCCAAATTCCATGGAATACTTATGAATCAGGTGTTTGGTCAAAAGGGGAATATCCTCCTGCCGGTTTCGCAAAGGGGGAACGTTGATGGGGATCACATTCAAACGGTAATAAAGATCTTCCCGGAAGAGACCCATCCGGACATGCTCCTCCAGGTTCTTGTTCGTCGCCGAGATGATGCGGACATCGACCGTGATGTCCTCGGTGCCGCCGACGCGGCGGAAAGACTTCTCCTGAACGGCCCGAAGAAGCTTGACCTGAAGCAGGGGCGGTAATTCTCCGATCTCGTCCAGAAAGAGCGTGCCCTCATGGGCAACTTCAAAAAGACCCGGCTTGTCTGTGTGAGCCCCCGTGAAGGCCCCCTTCATGTATCCAAAGAGTTCGCTTTCAAGAAGATTTTCCGGGATACCCCCGCAATTGATGACAACAAAGGGCTTCTCCGCCCTTTGACTGCTGTCGTGAATGCCCCGGGCCACCAGTTCCTTTCCTGTTCCGCTTTCTCCAAGAATCACCACATTGGCCAGAGTGCCCGCCACCTTCTTTACCGTGGCATAGACTTTCTGCATTTCCCGGCTTTTACCGATCATGCCCCTGAAGGAGGCCGCTTCTTCAATTTCCCTGATAAATTCGGCTTCATCCCTCTTCAGCCCCTTCCTCTCCAGGGCGGTTTGGACGATATTTTTCAGATCCTCGATGTCGAAATCCTTCTCCAGGTAATCATAGGCTCCTTCCTGCATGGCCCTGACGGCTGTTTCGCCGGAGGCGAAGGCGGTAATCAGGATGACCAGGGATTCAGAAGAAATTTCCTTTACGGCGCTGAGGAATTCAATGCCGTCCATCTTTGGCATTTTCAGGTCCGTGATGATAAGATCATATTTCTGGCGGCGGCACTTCGCCAGTGCCTTGAAGCCGTCCTCGACAGACGTTACTTCGTACCCCTCCTGGGTCAAAACGATTTCCAGAAGTTCCCTGATGCCCTTGTCGTCATCGACTACAAGAATACTCGCCACGGATGCCTCCCTTATCCTGATACGGGCAAATCCAGAGTGAATAGGGTCCCCTGACCGGGAACGCTATCCACCTTGAGTTCACCGCCATGCACGACCACAATACGATTCACAATAGCCAGTCCCAAACCTGTCCCCTGATCTTTGGTCGTAAAGAAGGGCTGGAAGATCTTCTTCATGTCCTGTTCTTCGATGCCCACTCCCTGGTCCGCGACACGAACCTTCAAACAGTGACGATTATCGGGTTTCTGTTCCACAGCAAGGTCAATACTGACCCGCCCTCCATCAGGCATGGCCTGGATGGCATTGAGGAGCAGATTCCACAAAAGCTGGTGTAATTCCGTTCTGTTTGCCGTCAGTGTCATTTCCGGAGGATGGGTTTTTTCTATTTCAATGCCCTCGTGCCAAAACGGCCCCAATTTAACCGATTCGAGAATCTCATCCACCATGGCAGCAACATGGATCTGCTCGGGGACACCGACGGTGGGGCGTGACAAGGCGAGAAAATCCTTGATGAACTTTTCCAACTGATCTTTTCCCCGCAACATGATCCGCAACAGGCGTTCATCCATGCCGCTCAGATTCGGAGAGTTTTTCAAGACCTGGATAGACCCGCTGATCGAAGCCAGAGGGTTGCGGATTTCATGGGCCAGGATGGCCGCCATTTCACCGATGTAGGCCATTTTACGGCTTTCTTCGTAAGCCCGCTCCATTTCCTTGATTTTGGTGATGTCCTGAAAAATAAGGATATAACCAATCGGCCTTTCATCGTCTCCCTTCAGCGGTGACAGGGAGCACCCCAAAATCAACGGGTGGTTCTGCCTGTTCTGCATGACAATTTCCACCCTGTGCCTTCCGCCCTCATTGTCATTGATGTTCTCGCTCTCGGAAACGATCGTCCCGTATTCCGCAATGACATCCTCTATGGGTTTTCCCAGCACATCCCTCGTGAGAAATCCCGTGATTTCTTCCGCCGCCCGGTTAAACGACCGAATCCGGCCCCGGAGATCGACCGTCAGGATACCCGTCTGCACGGACTCGATAATGCTCCGGTGAAGCGAATCCAACTGGGCAAAGGCGTGTTCCTTTTCCCTCAGCAGCTTTCGCGTTCTCTTCTCCTGAACGACCACAAAGCTGGCAAGCAATGTGATCAGATAAAAGGAAAGAATATGCAGAACCACACGGAAGAAAACATTGCCGCCGTATTTCAGACTCGCGTCGGGCGTGACCGCCTCGTGTTGCCATTGCAGCGGAGTGATCAGGCCGTGAAATTCGAGATTGACGAAGACACCGTAGGATATGCTCGCCAGGGACGCCACAACAAATCCCCCCTGCCGACCAAGGAAGACCACCGAATAAATGATCACCAGAGGGTAAAAAACAGAATAAATACTGCGCAGCCCACCCGTTACGTAGATCAGACCGGTCACCAGAATAATATCGAACAGGGCCTGCAGGTAAGCATGGAACGTCAGGTTGCGGATGAAGCGAATCAGGAAAAAATATGAGAGCGAAAGAACAAAAGAAAAAATAATGAGCCCGTAGAAAAGTCTCATGGAATGGGGCGGCAACGGCTCGGATATCCTGGTCTCCATGAGGAAGGCCAGCATAAGCAAAAAAAACAGGATACCCATTCGGGCCACCACAAGCCAATGCAGCCGGGATGCGCTGTATTCATCCCACTCCGATGACGTCCCTTCGACTCGCAACCAAAGATAATTTTTCATTTACCTTATATACCGTTATGTTATAATTACATATCGTATTTGTTGCACACGTTCTCTTATCCTTGTCAATCCGGGCGTAAAATGAATCACGGGGGGCTCGATTGATGGAATCTTTCCTTTTGTTTCTTCCTGTCATCCAGACACTTTATTTCAGAAGACGGCGTCGTCTCCCCCCCGTTCCAGTTTAAGGGGATGCCCTTTGGCTCAGGTCGGTGCAGTCATCCAATCCATGCTTCTTCGAACAGCCCTGTTCAAGGAACGGCCGTTGATCATATTTTTCCTGTTCTATGCGGCTGGAATCATTCTGGGCGACCTTGTTTCCCTTCCCTCGAGAACGCCCGTCCTTGTTTTCATGCTATTCCCTTTAACGGGCCTGTTCCTTGCTTTTCAATTCAAACGATACCTGTCGGGTTATCTCTGTCTGAATCTCTGCATCCTCCTGGCCGGTTTGGTCTGCGCATCGCCCCATATCCCTCCGAACCCGACACAGACCACGCCAAAGTCCGGATATTTGCAAGAAAAAAGAGTTTACCAGGGGTACATCAGCCAGACTCCGCAGATGTTGCCGAGCCGGATCAGATACGTCCTCTCCGAGGTTCGGCTCCTGGGTGACGGAACCACTTCGGACATTCCGGGGAAAGTGTTGCTGACCGCCTATGTTCCGGACATTTTCCACTACGGCGACTATGTCCAGTTTCGCGCACGCCTGACTCCACCCCGGAACTTCCACAACCCGGGCGGCTTTGATTACAGGAAGTACCTGCACCGCCAGGGGATTTTTCATCGCGCCAGCATCAATAACCGCACCGATATGATTCTCATACGGCGGAACCTGGGGAATATCCTGAAAACGGGTATTGAAACGTATCGCACACGGCTTCGAGAATTCATTACCGATCATACGAGTTCACCGAAGAAAGAGATCATCCTGGCCTTGCTGCTGGGGGAACAGAAAACGATACCGGATGACCTGAGAGATCGGTTTAACCGAACAGGGACCTCCCACATTATCACCATTTCCGGCTTCCACGTCGGAATGATCGCTTTTTTCTCCGTTTTTTTCTTCCGGTCCATTCTGAATCTTTTCCCTCGCACGCTTCTGATGTGGAACGCTACAAAGGTGTCCTACGCGTTGTCACTCCCATTGATCCTCCTTTACGCGGGGGTTGCCGGAATGGGCATTTCCGTGATCCGGGCAACGATCATGGTGGTGGTCCTCATGACGGCCTTGATGATAAGAAGACCGAAAGACCTGTTGAATGCACTTGCCCTGGCGGCGATCCTCATCCTGGTCCTGTCCCCTTCTTCTCTGTTCGATCCTTCTTTTCAGCTTTCTTTCGCCGCCGTTACCGCCATTTTGTACATCCCGCCGAAGCTGCAGGGATGGTATGGCGAACGTTCGCAAGAAGATGAACCGGTCCTCCGTAGGCTGCTCCATCGCTGGGGGAAGAAATTCTATCTCTTCCTCCTCGTTTCGATCAGCGCGACTCTGGGTACCCTCCCCATCATCGCCCATCATTTTCAAACCCTCTCGCCGGTCGTTCTGCCGACAAACATGGCGGTAATTCCCTTTCTCGGCATCTTGACCACCCCGTTATGCCTCCTGATGATCATCGTTTATCCCCTGTGGGAATCCTTTTGTCGGTTTCTGGTTCAGGGAGCCGGTTACCTTATCCAAATATCCGTCTTTTTTGTCAATTTTTTTTCTTCCCTGCCGAATGCCTCGATCCTGATCCCTTCCCCGACCTGGCTGCAAATCATCGCGTACTACCTGCTCCTGGGGTTGTTGACCCTTTATGGTGCGTCATTTATCAAAAGGCGTTCCACCAGGGAACGTGGCGTCACCCCCTCTATGCCCTTTCCCGTTCACGCCACCTTGCTCGTTTTGATTCCGATCCTCGCATTCACGGTTCTATATGGCTACCTATCGGCGGAATCGCCCAAATTTCTTAAATTGACCGTTCTGGATGTCGGACAGGGGAACTGCGCTCTCGTGCAGATTCCAGGCGGCCATACCATGCTGATCGACGGAGGCGGCTTCGAAGGAAGCACTTTTGACGTTGGACGCCATGTGGTGGCCCCCTTTCTCCTGAGGGAAAGGATCCGGAAAATCGATTTTGTCGTCCTGACCCACCCCCATCCCGACCATCTGAACGGGCTGATCCACATTCTGAGACACTTTACCATCGGCGAGGTCTGGAGCAATGGGGATCCGTCGCCCTGTGAACCATACGGGCACTTCAGGGAAATCATCGAGGAAAAGCGTCTGGTCCATCGGATCCTTTCCTACGGGCAAAAGGAACGCCGAATCGGCCTCCTCCAGGTAAAAGTCCTGAACCCGTTGCCGTCCGATTCAGGCTGCATTGCCGTCCCGTATACGTTTAACGAGACCAACAACCGTTCCCTCGTTCTGCACCTTCGTTTCGGCGATATCGGCATTCTTCTTCCGGGGGATATTGCCGCCGAAACCGAAAAAAGACTGACAGGCATATCTGAACCACTGAAAAGCGATATCATCCTGGCACCTCATCATGGGGGGAGAACGTCCAGCACGCCTGCCTTTCTCGATCGCGTCCGACCCTCCGTTGCCATTTTCAGTTGCGGTTTTGATAACCGATACAAACACCCTCACCCGGAAGCGATTTCACGCTACAGGGAAAGGGGAGCAAAAATCTACCAGACCGATCATGATGGCGCGGTCACCCTTCTCACGGACGGAACGTCCATCTGGGACGGTCAGGGCATAAAAATTCTACCCTCATATCCAATGGCAATTGAAAGCCAAACGGAGGCTTATCCAGGGAAGACCTTCCATGTTCTGCTATTGCCTTTTTTTCGCTCCTGTGATAACGGTTTCCCGCGTCAAAATGTTCATTCCATAACAATCGACCGCCTCAAAAAACCCGGGAAACGGTCGTGATTGAAAAGCGGTAAATTCTGATTTTTTGGGAATTCATCAAAATTGCCGGGAGGGAAAGTCTGGGCGGTCAATCCCATATTCCCGTCAGGCACATCGCTTCCAAATCTGCGGAGCGTTTTCGCGGACGGTATCCCCTGAACCACTGGAGATTCGAACCCGCAATGGGCCATCCGTTTCCTAAACTATTGAGATTGAAAAGATAATTTATGATGGAACCGATTACAGTCGTTAAAGGTTTTAAGGATATTCTGCCCGAAGAAAGCCGGAACTGGCAGAAAATTGAGCAGTTCGCCCGTAAAATATTCGGGGACTTCGGTTTCCTGGAAATCCGGCTCCCCATTCTGGAAAAGACCGAACTTTTCACCCGGGGAATCGGCGATACCACGGATATCGTGGAAAAGGAAATGTACACGTTCAGCGATAGAGGCGGGGAAAGGCTTACCCTGCGCCCGGAGGCGACGGCCTCGGTGCTGCGTGCCTATATCGAACATAATCTGTACAATCGGAACGCCGTCACGCGCCTGTTCACCATCGGCCCCATGTTCCGCCGGGAACGCCCCCAAAAAGGGCGCTATCGCCAGTTCCACCAGATCAATGTGGAGGTTCTCGGTGCCGACGACCCCCGGATCGACGCGGAGGTGATCCTGATGCTTGTCCACTTCCTCAGGGGGGTGGGACTCGGCAATCTGAACCTGGATATCAATTCGTTGGGATGCCCCGAATGCCGGACCATCTTCCGGGAAAGGGTCATCGCCTTTTTGCGTGACACGGAGGGCGATCTTTGCGCGGACTGCCGGCGCAGGCTTCACGCCAATCCCCTGCGGGTTTTCGACTGCAAAAATGAAACCTGCGCCCGGATCATCGAGGACGCCCCCAACATCCTGGATTTCATCTGCAATGACTGCAGGAACCATTTCGAAAGGGTCCAGTCTTCCCTGGAACTGTTCGGCCTACCCTACCGCATCAACCACCGAATGGTCCGGGGACTCGACTACTACACCCGAACCACCTTCGAAGTCACGATTCCCGACATGGGAGCCCAGAACGCCGTCGTCGGGGGCGGGCGTTATGACGGACTCGTCCGGGACCTAGGCGGTCCGGATATTCCCGGTATCGGCTTCGCCGTCGGTTTTGAGCGCCTCATGGCCCTTTTGCCGGAAGAACAAAACGAGCCGCCGGCCGTGCCTCTGCTTTTTGTCGCGGCACTCGGCGACAAAGCCCAGGAGTACGCGTTTTCCCTCTGTAACCGCCTGCGTCTCAGGGGCGTGCAGGCCGAAATGGATTACACCGGGAAAAGCCTCAAAAGCCAGATGAAAAAGGCGAACAAGCTGAGCAGTCCCTACACCCTCATTCTGGGTGAAAGGGAAATGGAATCCGGCCAGGGCGAACTACGGGATATGCGAAGCAGCAGTCAGCGATCCATCCCCCTGGACCGGCTGGAAGACACCCTTATGGAACTGGGAAAGTGAGGCAAGAACTTTGGTAAAATTCATCAGCGAGCGGAAAAGAACCCATTTCTGCGGTGATGTGCGCGCCGCGGACATCGATAGGGAAGTTGTCCTTATGGGCTGGACCCATCGCCGCAGGGACCACGGCGGAGTTATCTTCGTGGACCTGAGGGACCGGAAGGGGCTTGTCCAGGTTGTCTTCAATCCCGAAATCTCGTCGGCTGTCCATGAAGAGGCCGGGAAAATCCGGAGCGAGTATGTCCTGGCCGTGGCAGGCCGGGTCCGGCGAAGACCCGAAGGCATGAAAAACCCGGATCTGGCTACGGGTGAAATAGAAGTGGTGGTAACGGACCTGGAGGTTCTGAACGAAGCGAAAACCCCGCCGTTCGGTCTGGAAGAAGGCCAGGAGGTCAATGAAACCACCCGGCTGAAGTACCGCTATCTCGATCTGAGGAGACCGGATGTCCAGCGCAACCTGATCCTGCGAAGCAGGGTCGCCGCCGCCGCCCGGGATTATTTTCAGTCCCAGGAATTCATCGAGGTGGAGACGCCGTTTTTGACCAAGAGCACCCCCGAAGGCGCCCGGGATTACCTGGTGCCCAGCCGGGTCAATCCGGGAACGTTTTATGCCCTCCCCCAGTCGCCCCAGATTTTTAAACAGCTCCTGATGGTCTCGGGTTTCGACCGCTATTATCAGATCGTGAAATGCTTCCGCGACGAGGATCTCCGGACGGACCCCCAGCCCGAGTCCACCTAGATCGATGTGGAAATGTCCTTCAGCGATGAAAGCGATATCATGACCGCCATGGAAGGGCTCATGGCTCACATTTTTAAGGCCTGTTTGAACGTGGATGTGCCCCTGCCCATTCCTCGTCTCCCCTACAGGGACGCCATGGCACGCTTCGGCAGGGACAACCCGGATACCCGTTTCGGCATGGAAATGAAGGACCTGACGGACATCGTGAAGAACTGCGGGTTCAATATGTTCAGGGAGGCTGCCGAAACCGGAGGTGCGGTGAAAGCGATTCGTGTGGACGAGGGCAGACGGCTCTCCCGGAAAGACCTGGACGGGCTGAGGGATTTCGCCGCAACCCATGGTTCCCAGAGTATCGCCTGGGCACGGATCAACGCGGAAGACTGGACCTCCCCCATCTACAAGTTCCTGAAACCGGAAGAGGTCGGACAGATCGGTGAACACATGGGGGCCAGGGAAGGCCATGTCCTCATTTTCTCCGCCGACGCGCCTGGAATCGTCAACGACGTCCTGGGCAACCTCCGGATTTCCCTGGCGAAAAAGATGAATCTGATCGACCCGGACGACTTCTCCTTCACGTGGGTTACGGAATTCCCCCTGATGGCGTACAGTGATGCGGAAAAGCGTTTCGTCTCGACCCATCATCCCTTCACCTCTCCCGTCATGGAGGACTTGCCGCTGCTGGCGACGGACCCGGGCAAGGTGCGGGCCCGGGCCTACGATCTGGTCCTCAACGGTTCCGAAATCGGCGGCGGAAGTATTCGGATCCACCGACAGGATGTACAGGCGAGAATTTTTGCAGTCCTCGGCCTTTCGGATGAAGAAACGCGCCTCAAATTCGGGTTTCTTCTGGACGCCCTCGAATTCGGCACACCCCCCCACGGAGGGTTGGCTTTCGGCCTGGACCGGCTGGTCATGATCATGAGCCATGCCGAATCCCTGCGAGACGTCATCGCCTTTCCCAAGACCCAAAAGGCATTGTGTCTTTTGACCGATGCGCCTTCCACGGTAAACGCAGAACAGCTGATGGAATTATCGTTGAAAATAGTCAAATAGAAAAAAGAAGTCCGTCGGCTCTTCCGCCGGACGGACTTCCGCGCCCCCGCCGACAGGACGATGAAACTTGATCGAACCCTACTGATAGACCTCTTCGATCAGCCACTGGTCAAAAGGATTCTCCCGGTTGCACTGGGTAACCGATGACAGCTCCCGGATGAACCGGGAAGGGCTAAGGGGCAGATAACCCATACCCCGGTTAGGGTCGTACAGGGGACAGCAAAGATGCAACCGATCCTTGGCCCGTGTCACGGCGACATAGAACAGGCGGCGTTCTTCCTCCTCCCCATCCGGTTCGTTGAGCGCCCGCGCCAGGGGAATCATCCCCTCGCAACACCAGAGCACGAATACGGCGGACCATTCCAGCCCTTTGGCCTGGTGAATCGAGGTGAGGATAACCCGGTCCGACGGTACATCCTCGATTTCACTTCCCTCCTGTTCCCCCGTATTGCTCATCAGGGCCAGTTCGCTGAGCATGGCGTCAAGGTCGGTAAACTTCGACGCGTAAACAGCGAGCTGCACCAGATCATCTTCCCGGGATGACCAATCGGAGTATTTCCCCCGGATGTAATCACCGTATCCGTGCTGCAAGACATGCTCCACGGCCTCCCTGGGGTCAGGCGGCTCGGAACCGTCGTCCATTCGATGGAATATTTCACGGCATTTTTCGATCCCCGGAACGGCCCCCTTTGGAATTTGCTTGAGGAACGCGTCTTCCATGATTGCCTGAAGGGGAGACGCCTCTACGGCCAGGAACTTCCAGATTTTTTCGATGGTGGCCTTGCCGATCCTGGGATAGAGGCCCAGAATACGCCGCCAGGCCAGTTCATCCTTTGGATTGTCCATGATCCGCAAATAAGAAACCACATCCTTCACATGGGCCTGTTCAAAGAATCGAATACCGGAACGTATTTCAAAGGGGATACGTCGTCTTGTCAATTCCATCTGCAGTTCCATGGAGTGATAATGGGCCCGGTACAGGACGGCAATTTCCGAAAGCGGCACGCCGTCGCCGCTCAGTTCCAGAATCCGCTGGGCGACGAATTCGGCCTGCTGATAGACGTTTCTTGTGGGAACCACGACCGGTTTGATACCGCCGCCGCGAATGGAACGCAGCTCTTTATGAAACTGCCGCCGGTTCTGAACGATGCAGAGGTTAGCCAGGTGGAGAATCTCCGGCGTACTCCGGTAGTTGGTTTCCAGCTTGAACAAACGGCAGTCGGGATATTTGTCGGGAAACCGCAGAATGTTCTCGAAGTTCGCCCCCCGGAAGGAATAGATACTCTGGGAATCGTCACCGACCACCATCAGGTTCCGATGTCCGGAGGCCAAAAGATCGATGATTTCGGCCTGTATTTTGTTCGTGTCCTGATACTCGTCGACCAGGACGTGAAGAAAGCGCCCGCTGTACCGCTCCAGCACGTCGGCATGGTCTCGAAGGACATGGCGGCAAAAAAACAGCAGGTCATCAAAGTCCATGAGGTTCAGCGCCTTCTTACGTTCCCGGTAGTGCGTTAGAACGCCTTCGATCTCCCCCAGCCGGCAGATGAAAAACGGATAGCGCCCGGAGATGACGCTTTCCAGGCTCTCTTCCGTGTTGACGGAAAGGCTCAGGATATCGGTCAGAACGTTTCCTTTGGGAAAATCATTCGTCGATGACGGGATCTTCCGATCCGCCAGGCAGGTATTCATCAGCTGGCGGGCGTCTTCGGCGTCGATAATGGAAAACCGGCGGTTGTAGCCGACCCGCTCGGCATTCGTCCTGAGTATCCGGTGGGCGATGTGATGAAAAGTGCCGCCCCAGAGCCGGGGCACCTCCCGCATAAGGAGGGACTGAACGCGGCCGACCATGGACCGGGCCGCCTTGTTCGTGAAGGTCGCCAGGAGGATCCGCCCCGGATCCTGGCCCTCGTCGATCAGACGGGTAACCCGGTAGGTCAGGGTGCGGGTTTTCCCGCTTCCGGCGCCGGCAATGACCAGGAGGGGGCCACCCGGTTCCATCACGACGTCGTACTGTTCGTCGTTCAGTTCTCTTCTATAATCGATCATTTCAGATGACGGACCCCGACAGGCGGCATCGACGGGCGGCGCCGCCTGAAGCACGGGGCTTACGGACCCGCTCCTACAAAACCCCCTTGATCGCTTCGACCGTCTCCATGCTGCTGACGGACAGGAAGTTCTTCAGAAGACCTTCCTTTTAATAAAAGCCGATCAACGGGGCCGTTTCCCGATTGTACACCTCCAGCCGGTTGAGGATGGCCTCTTCCGTTTCGTCGTCCCGCTGGATCGTGGGGCTGCCGCATTTTTTGCATGTTCCGTCGGGGTTCGGTGGGTTGCTCTTGATGTTGTAAATTTCCTGGCAGTCGGGGTTCGAGCAGGTCCTCCTCGTGGTCAGGCGATCCAGAATCACGTCGCGGGGCACCTCGAGATTCACGACAAAATCGAGACGGATATCCAGTTTTCTCAGGAGCTCCTTCAGACCCTCGGCCTGGGGAATGGTGCGCGGGAAGCCGTCCAGGATAAACCCCTTTTCGCAGTCCTTCTCCTTCAGCCTGACGCCCATGATGTCCATGATCAGGGAATCCGGCACCAGATCGCCCCGGTCCATATAGTCTTTGGCCTGTTTGCCCAGTTCCGTCCCCTCCTTGACCGCCGCCCGGAGAATGTCGCCCGTGGAAATCTGGACCGAACCGTCCGCTTCCGTCAAAAGTTTCGCCACCGTGCCCTTGCCGGCGCCCGGCGCACCCAAAAGAATGAGTTTCATAAATCCTCCCGATTATTTTCTTTATTTTCCGCTTTGGATTTCACAGACAGGGTAAAAAAGGGGCCGAAGGCCCCTTTCAGGTTTAGACTCTGTAACCGATGCCGTCTCGGCAGAAAATCAGTGTGGTTCATACTACACATAAGCAAGGATGTCAATCATCCGATCCTGATATCACAGGCAGGGATTGTGTTCCCTGAGGGTGTTGACACACATAGCAGGTCCGCCTGAAAACGGGCCTTCCGTGGGAGGGCGTCGGACCTTCGTACCGGGCCCTTGATAAATGCCACGATTTGTGCGAAGGAACATCGGTATGTCCTGTCGCTGTCCGTTCGGGACGCTTTACGTCGGACCGACGAACAGGACCGGGCTGTAATACCCGTGAGGAAAGGGGCATGAACATGAGACGGGCATATGTGACGGTGATGATTCTCATTGTTTTTCTGGCTGTCGGCTGTGGTCCCCGCGGCATAAGGTACACGGCGACGCTGCATGATCTGACGTGCTCGTCCTCCCGGTCCATTGCCGTGGCCGTGCTGGATGAACGGCCCTATATCCTGAAAAAGGAAAAGGATCCCAGCTACGTGGGCCTCATCAGAGGCGGATACGGCAATCCCTTCGATATGTGGACCGAAAGCGGGGCGCCGTTGGCGGAGGATATGCTCCATACGATAACCGATTCGCTGCGGGCCCGGGGTTTCGAGGTCACGCCCCTGAAAACCGCCGCCGTGAATTCCAGGGAAGCGGCCCTGGCCGGGTTCAAGGCCGCCGATACAGACCGCCTCCTTTTACTCGTCATCAGGGAATGGTACAGCGATTATATCCCCGCGGCCTACACGCCGGAAAGGTCGAATCTCTTCGTCCATGTCGAAGCCGGGGTTTTCAACCGGAATCAAAAAAAGACGGCCGGCAAAAATTTAATGGAAGACCTGACCCTGCCTTCCGGGTGGCCCTATGAGACCATCCCATCCGTTTACCAGAGTAAAATCAGCGGGTTGATCAATGACTCCCGCATATGCCGAGCCCTGCAATGACGTGGAATGGCTGCGCCGGGGCGCCATATCCGGCATGACTTAACTGATGATGCGGTCAACCCGGCAAAGGGTGGGATAATTTCGTGCGGCCTTCGATGAAGGGGAGATCTTCCACCAGGTCGGCGCCGTCGGCGGCTTTTGTGGCGAGCTGATCACACCGCTCGTTTTCCCGATGCCCGGCGTGTCCCCGGACCCAGACAAAGGCCACCCGATGTCGATCGCACAGGGAAAGAAGACAGGACCAGAGGTCCGCATTTTCGGCCGCCTGTGTTTTCGTTCGCATCCAGTTGCGGCTCCGCCATTTCTCCGCCCAGCCCTTTGTCATCCCGTCCACAACATAGCGGGAATCGCTGTGGACAATCACATCGGACGGTTCTTCCAGGCTTTTCAATCCGGCGATGCAGGCCATCAGTTCCATGCGGTTGTTCGTCGTCAGGCGATAACCGCCAGACAATTCCGTCCGCCGGTCCCCGGCATCGATAATCGCGCAATAACCGCCGGGGCCCGGATTCTTCCGGCAACTGCCGTCGGTATAAATATGAACGGTTTCAGACGGGAAGTCCCCTCTTTCCCCCGTCATGGCGGGCACATCCTCTACGGAAAAGGAAGAATCGGGGGCCTGCTCCTGGAGCCATCGTTCCGCCTCGTCCCTGGTGAAAAACCCCCTGTACACGGCGCCGGCAAAACCGCGGACCTGCGCCTCAGCCCCCGTCGGGCCAAACCAGGCGTCATACACCCCGGCCTTCCCCCCCCTGGCCACGGCATAATATTTCTTCGGTTTTCCCGCCATATTCCCGGTCTCCTCAATTTCTAAACGAAAACCCCGTCACCGCAAAGGTAGGACCTGCGCCCCACTGTCAGGCGCCTTCACCCTTGCCTCCCGTTATAAAAACCAGCAACGGATGCTGAAGAAACAGCTTCCAGAATTCCGCACCGAACTTTTCCAGGCCTTCCGGTGAAACCTCGGCCTGATGAATCCGTACGTCTGTGAAGCCCGCCTGTTCCATGGCCCAGACAAGGGTCTTCCCGGCGTAGTACCTGCAATCGAAGGAAAAGGATTTTATCTGTCCGGCTCCGTCATTGGCCTCCCAAGTTACGGTGATCGTCGCGCCGTCCACCAAGTCCGGCTCTATCTGCTTTGTTTTTCCGTATTTCCTGAAACCTTCGACGGAATCCTTGAGCATGTCCGGATTGTCGTTCATACTGATGAGCAGACCTCCGGGCTTGAGCTGCCGGTAGAGGGCACGGCACATGGCCACCAATTCCTCCGGGTCCTTCGCATAGCTAAGCACGAAGGATGAATAAACCAGGTCGTACTGGCCAGGCTCTACATTTCCTAGGATATTGCCCACCCGGTATTCGATGCCAAGTTGTTCCACCTGCTCCGCAGCCAGTGCCAATTCGATCATCTGCGGTGAAAGGTCGATGCCCGTTACCATCCGGGCGCCGCCCCGTTTCAGGAGCCTGGAAAAGAACCCATCACTGCAGGCGACGTCTAAAACGGATTTCCCCTCTAGGGGGTACGCCAGTTTCAGAGCGGTATAGGCTTCCACATAGCGGCGTACGGGTGCGGAGCCCGTTTCCATCTCTTGGTAACCCTTCGCTACGTTGTCGAAGTAGACCTGTTCGGTATCTATCATCGCTTTCTCCTTTCGAAACTTGATTGAACACCGTATTTCAGAGCGGCGTCGTGTTTACGCGGCAGCAGCACCAGCATCTGGTGTGCGTTTACAAAACGTCCGTCCTCTTCCTCTATATGGCGCCGCCACTTGTCAACATATTCCGCCCGCTCTCGCCCGGGGAGTTCTTCCAGGGGATAATCGGGGAGATAAAATTCCAGCATTAGCCGGAAAGCCCGTGCCCCTTGTGATCCTGCGAAACGCCTCTCGAATTCATCGAGTGTCCCCGGATCATTACGCAGTGCATCGTATATCAATGGTTCCACACGCGGCATCCGAATCTCCCGCATATAGTCGAACGCATAAGCCGGTATGCCCAAGCGTTCAGCAGCGGCACGATAGGGGTCATTCCCTTCGGGATTGTGCATGAGGACGATCAGGCCGTCGGACCGTGTGATGCCCTCCAGAGATTCCAGAAAACGATTATGGCCACTCTCGAGATAGTAACCACTGTGTATCAGCCAGACCAGATGAAAGCCCTGGAAGGTCCCGCCACACAGGTCGTTCCAGTTACAGTCGGCATAGTCACGCCGCAGGAGGGTAACATGAATGCCGGTCCCCGTTTCAGCATGAATTCCTGTCCTTGTTTCAGCGAGCATTGCGTCACTCCGGTCAATGCCCACATAGGCGGCAGAATCTTCTGTTTCAAACCCCAGGGCAGCGAGAAGGCGCCCTGCGACCTCACCGTTGCCGCATCCGACGTCGAGTATCTTCACCCCATCATTTGCCGACAAAAACCCGCATTCCTGTTTCAGGTCAAGGATGAATTTTGACAGGGTTTTGATCAGCGACGGCCTGTCATTGGAATGTGCGTGATGCGCCAAAAGCGCCTCCCTGTAGCGGGGTGAAAGACGCCACGCCTCGCGGACTGTGGCGGCAAAAGTTTCCTGCGGAATATGCCCGCGAAGTGACTCGTGACTGTGCAGCTTCACTGCTGAAAGCTCCTGGTCGCGGCAGTGAATGGACGCATTTGTTTGAGGCGTGAAATTACCGCAACACCGTCTTCCCGAGCCCCGTCAATGATCTGTACGGTTTCTTCGTCGTCGTGGGAAAAAAAGATGGCGGCCCCGGATGACTTGCAGCCACCGGTGTAGCCGATGGGGACCCCTTTCAGCTTCAGAATCAGGATAATCTTCATGTTTCTGATTGGATCCGTATTTATCCGCCCAAGTTTCGACTAATGAGAAATTCAATCTGACCCGTGTAATAC
>JAAYKM010000039.1 GCA_012522415.1 Deltaproteobacteria bacterium
AATGTGACGCCCGTGAACATGACGCTTGGCCCGGGCTCGACATCAGCCGCGCCCGCAAGGCTGCCGACGACACCCGCGCCCATGCCGTGGAGCAGCTTAAGCAGGTACGCTACTTCTGGAAACAGGCCCGCTGGCTCACCGAACGCTTCCCCGAGGCCAGACTGCGCGACGTGGAAGGACTGGTCAAGCTGGTGGACCTGGCCGAGATCGAAGCCAACGACTGGAGCCTCACCCCCGGCCGCTATGTCGGCATCGCACCGGAAGAAGAGGACGAGGATTTCGATTTCGAAGAGGCCATGCGCGACATCCATGTGGAACTGGAGGACCTGAACGCCGAAGCGGTGCAGTTGGCTGCAACCATCAAAAAGAATTTCGAGGAACTGGGGATATGACCATCGCCGAACTGCGCCGCTCCGTCGAGGGTGTCTCCTTCGACGAAATGCCCATGCCGGAGTTGTCTGCCGGCGATCTGGATATCGCTGCCGTACAGGCGGCTTTTGGCACCCTCCGGGAGTTGGATGAGCAGACCCTGTTGACTTTGAAATTGCTGGCTCGACACCAAAATCGTCTTGTGCCAACCAGGGGAGCGGTTTTGCTTTTCGGCAAAAATCGTACGCAACACTTTCCCGATGTCTGGATTCAGTGCGGTCGTTTTTTCGGCACCGAAAAGATCGACATTTTTGATCATCGCGATATCAACATGCCACTGCCCAAGACCGTGGAAGAGGTGATGCTGTTTCTGAAAAAGCATGCCTATCGCGGCGCGGATCTCTCCGAGGTGCGCCGCAGGGATGTCTGGAGTATCCCGCTGGGGATTTTGCGCGAGGTGATCATCAATGCCTTGGTGCATAGTGACTTCTCGCAACGCGGTGCTCCCATCCGGGTCGTTTTTCTCGATGACCGCATCGAAGTGGAGAGCATGGGGATTCTTCTGCCCGGTCTGACCGTTGAGGAGATGAAACAGGGCACCTCTCGCATCAGGAATCCGGTCATTGCCCGCGTTTTCAAGGAACTGGGCTTGATTGAACAGTGGGGCACCGGAGTGCGTCGTATTTTTGCCGAAGCCCAGGAGCTGGGCCTGCCGGAACCCAAAATTGAGGAGATCGCCCTGCGCCTGCGCTTCACGGTTTATCTGGCTGAAACGCATCCCATAAAAAAAGAGAAGTCGGATATGCCGGCAACCCAACAAGTAACCGAACAAGTAACCGAACAAGTAAAGCGATTGCTATCCGTCCTGAAAGAGAGAGAATTGGCAAGCAAGGAGGCAATGTTGGCGTTGCACCTTAATCACCGGCCAACTTTTCTATATGATTATCTGCAACCCGCGTTGTCCATCGGCCTTGTCGAAATGACCCAACCCGATTCGCCCCGCAGCCCGACGCAGAAATATCGCTTGACCACACGCGGTAAGCAGGTGCTGGAGGACGTGAAATGAACAGGGGTGAAACAGGCTGTTTCGCTTTTGATGCAAAGGGGGCTGGTATCATTATAGGACTGGAGGGCCTGAACGCCGAGGCGGTGCAACTGGCGGTGACGATTAAAAGGAATTTCGAGGTGGAAGTATGAGTTGGAAACTAAAGAGCCTCGATGAATTGGGATTTGTTAGTCGGGGGCGATCTCGACACAGACCCCGCGATGCTGCCCACCTCTACGGCGGACCGCATCCATTTGTACAAACGGGAGATGTGAAACACGCGGGGCTGTATCTAACCAACTATACCCAGACTTACAGTGAAGACGGGTTGGTGCAAAGCCGTATGTGGCCCGCAGGCACGCTGTGTATCACCATTGCGGCCAATATCGCTGATACTGCGATTCTTGGTTTCGATGCGTGTTTTCCGGACAGTGTGATTGGTTTTATCCCCGACAAACAGAAGGCAGATGCACGTTTCATCAAGTACCTGTTCGACACATTATTACAACGCAAGTATAAGCAATTTACACAGGGGGCTGCCCAGGATAATCTGAGTCAAGCCAAACTCCTATCGTTGAGGTTTCCGATACCAGGAATCACCGAACAGAAGCTGATTGCTGATAAAATCTCCGCCTACGACGACCTGATCGAGAACAACCGGCGGCGGATTCAGTTGCTGGAGCAGGCGGCACGTCTGCTTTACAAGGAATGGTTCGTCCACCTCCGCTTCCCCGGCCACGAACACAGCAAAATTGTGGATGGCGTACCAGAAGGATGGGAACAACGAAACCTTCAAGAAATAGCGACCATACAAAAAGGTAAGAACATAACGAAGGATATGACCGAAGACGGAGTTGTCCCAGTTGTTGCGGGAGGATTGAAGCCAGCTTATTATCACAACGTGGCAAACACTACAGGATCTGTCATAACAGTCAGCGCATCTGGAGCCAATGCAGGGCATGTGGCTCTTTACCATCAAGATATTTGGGCATCTGACTGCTCCTATTTGAGTAGCAGTGACAATCCAGAAATTTGGTTTTTCTATCTTGCCATGGTTTACCGTCAGCCCGAAATTACCAGGATGCAACAGGGCGCAGCACAACCGCATGTTTATCCAAAGCATTTAATGCGTCTTAGCATTCTTTATCCACCCCAAATTTTGCGGAATCTTTTTCATGGTACTGTAGAGCCAATATTTCTACAGATTGCCAACCATGAAAAGCAAATTGACAATCTTGCCAAAGCCCGAGACCTCCTCCTGCCCAAACTGATGAACGGTGAGGTGGAGGTATGAGCAACTATCCCCGTATTGAATGGACGCACAAACACGCGCCTCAACGGGTGACCCGAGGAAATCCGGGAGCAATAATCGAATATGGCCTGAAAATGTGGATGGCACAAATGATGTTGAAGCAAAGACAACGAAGAAATTCGGAATTTCCGAATTTCAATCGGACGGAGCATCCAGCGTGAGGAGAGCCTGAAAGAATTGGCAGAGGTAAAAGAACATTACACCTGAAGATTCATTGAAACCCCACACGACGTCGGGTAAGTGTCGGGATAACGTCGGGAAAGATTTCGTTGCCTGTCGGGAAAAGCTTCCGTCACCATTCCCGGCTGGCGGAATTGATCGGTATTACCGAGCGAAAGAGATGGATTATTGCGACGGATCGGCGGGAGGAAGGAAGGATACTGGGAGGTAATTGAATGACACCTGCCCCCTACACCGAAGACACCCTGGTTCAGCAGACCACTGCCGAGTATCTGGAGCGGGAACTGGGCTGGGAGTCGGTGTACGCCTACAACAACGAGAACTTCGGGCCGGACAGCCTGCTGGGCCGGGAATCAGACCGCGAGGTGGTATTGACCCGCACCCTGCGGGCCAAGATTGAAGAACTCAATCCCGGCCTGCCCACCACAGCCTATGAGGATGCTGTCCGCCGGATCGTTACGGTCTCCGCCTCCCAGAACATGGCCGCCACCAACTGTGAAAAGTACGAATTGATCAAGGAGGGAACGCAGGTCACCTTTCGCAATACCAAGGGCGAACGGGTGCGGCAACGCCTACGCATCTTTGACTTCGACGAGCCTACAAACAACCACTTCCTCTGTGTGCGGGAACTGTGGGTGCGCGGTGACCTCTACCGACGTCGGGCGGACATCGTCGGCTTTGTCAACGGTCTGCCGCTGTTGTTCATGGAGTTGAAGAACGTCAGCAAGGACATTCGCGCCGCTTACGAGCAGAACTTTCTGGATTACAAGGACACGGTCCCGCATCTGTTCCATCACAACGCTTTTGTCGTGCTGGCCAACGGCGTGGATGCTAAGCTTGGCTCGCTCACCAGCCGGTTCGAGCATTTCCACGAATGGAAACGACTGGCCGAAAATGAGCCGGGCGTGGTGGCCATGGAGACCCTTCTCAAAGGGATGTGCGCGAAAGCCAATTTTCTGGACCTGGTGGAGAACTTCATTGTTTTCGATGACTCGGCCGGAGAGTCGAGAAAGATTCTGGCTCGCAACCATCAGTTTCTGGGCGTCAATCGGGCCATCGAGGCGGTCCGCGACAGGAAGAACCGAAACGGCAAGTTGGGGGTGTTCTGGCATACCCAGGGCTCTGGCAAGAGTTATTCCATGGTCTTTTTCACCCGCAAGGTGCATCGCAAACTGGGCGGCAACTTCACCTTTCTGATCCTCACCGACCGTGAAGACCTGGACACACAAATTTACAAAACCTTTGCCGGATGCGGCGTGGTGGACAACGACCGTGACCCGTGCCGGGCTGCAAGCGGTGAGCATCTTGCCCAGTTGCTGGCCCTGCACAAGTCGCATGTCTTTTCGCTGATCCAGAAATTCAATCAGGCCGTGGTCAAAGGGGAGCCCTACTCCCAACGCGACGACCTCATCGTCATCACCGACGAGGCCCATCGCACCCAGTACGGCACCCTGGCCCTCAACATGCGCAACGCCCTGCCCAACGCCGGCTACATCGGATTCACCGGCACGCCACTGTTCAAGGACGACGAGATCACCCGGCGAGTCTTCGGCGATTACGTCTCGACCTATGATTTCCAGCGAGCCGTGGAGGACAAGGCCACGGTGCCGCTGTATTACGATGCGCGTGGCGATAAGCTCGGCGTGGCTGTCGGCGATCTGAACGAGCGGATTGCCGAGAAACTGGAAGAACTGGAGACAGGTAATATCGATGTGGAGCAGCGCCTGGAACAAGATCTCAAGCGCGATTATCATATCATTACGGCCGGGAAACGTCTTGACCAGGTGGCCCGCGATTTTGTCCGGCATTACTCCACAGCGTGGGAAACCGGTAAGGCCATGCTGGTCTGCATCGACAAAATCACCTGCGTCCGCATGCACAAGCTGATCGAGTTCTATTGGAACGAGAGAATCGGCGAGCTGGAAGCGCAATTGCTCAAGGCCACGGATGAGCAGGATGAACAGTATCGGTGGCGCCGCATCCAGTGGATGCGGCAGACACAGATGGCGGTGGTAATCAGTGAGGAGCAGGGCGAGGTCGAGAAGTTTCGCAAATGGGATCTGGATATCACCCCGCACCGCCGCCTGATCAAGGAGGGCATCGACCTGTCCGAGGCGATGCGGAAACAGCCGCACTTCCAGAACATGCAGCGACTGCCCTTGGACGAGGCGTTCAAGGCCGAAGAACACCCCTTTCGCGTGGCCATCGTCTGTGCCATGTGGCTGACCGGCTTTGATGTTCCCAGCCTCTCGATCTTGTATCTCGACAAGCCGCTCAAGGCGCACACCCTGATGCAGGCCATTGCCCGGGCCAACCGGGTTAACGAAGGCAAGAACAACGGGATGATTGTGGATTACTGCGGTATTTTGAAGAACCTGCGCAAGGCGCTGGCAACCTTTGCCGGGACAGGCGATGACGGGCGCGGTGGCGATGGGGACGAAACCGAACCGGCCAGGCCCGAGGAGGAATTGCTGGCCGATCTCGCGGAGGCGATTTCGATGGTGAGAGAGTTCATGGAAGAGCGCAAAGCCTCCCTGGACGACATCATTCAAAAAACCGGCTTTGCCCGGAATGCAGCAATATGGGCGGCGAAAGAAGCGGCCAATGCAAATGATAAGACGAGAAAACGTTTCGAGATAATGAGCCGGGCAGTGTTTTCGAAATTTAAAGCCTGCATCACCATTGAAAGCATTGATGATTATCGCAACGACTACGAAGCGATCAATATCATCTATAAAAGCCTTCAGCAGGACCGCGATCAGGCGGACATTGCCGATATCCTCCGGGATTTGCACCGGATCGTTGATGAGACGATTGAAACCCAGCCGGAACAAATTGATGAGCCCTTTGAAGCTTATGATATCAGCAAGATCGATTTTGACCGCTTGCGCCGGGAGTTCGAACGCAGCCCGGCCAAGCGCACCACCGTGCAGAATCTGAAAGCTGCCATAGAAGAACGTCTGCACCGCCTGCTCCAACAAAATCCGCTGCGGACCGATTTCCAGAAGCACTATGAGGAGATCGTCGCCGAGTACAACCGTGAAAAAGATCGCTTGACCATAGAGAAGACCTTTGAAGCGCTTCTCAAACTCATAGAAGAGATGGACGATGAAGAGAGGCGCGCGGTGCGAGAAGGACTGACAGAAGAAACCCTGGCTATCGTTGATCTCCTCAAAAAGCCGGAGCTGACCGCCGCAGAGAGCAAACGCATCAAGGCCGTGGCCGTCGACCTGCTTAAAACCCTCAAGGCGGAAAAACTGCGGATCAATCATTGGCGTGACAAGGAATCCACCCGGGACGCCGTTCGGCTGACGATTCATGATTTTCTCTGGAGCGAACAAACCGGGTTGCCGGAAGCTTATTCAGAAGAGGACGTACGGGACAGGACGGAAGCGGTTTTCGTGCATGTGTTTCGGGCGTACCCAACGGTGCCGTCACCGTACTACGCCAACATGGCGTCATAGGGCGTATCGCAAGGAAGGTATGAGCTTTTCATTCACGTCTGAAGCTCTTCGCAGATCCCACTTCCATCATCCGCTGTGTCAACCAATGGAGCGTCGGATACAAAGGCCCCGGTTCTCCCCTTTTTGAAGGGGGCCTTTTCTTTTTTATTCGGGAAAGGTATGATTGATATGTGCATTTTTCTCTCGGATAGAGGCCTTATGGGGAGGTTGAAGAGGTGTATTGTTATCAGAATCCTCTGACCGTCATTGTCTGATCGCGGGTGCAGTCCACTATTCATGAAATATCACGATCAAATCTACACCGTGAAAGGAGGCTGAAAAATGAAAATGTTTTACGTTATTTATCCGGATTACTTCGATGAACTCATGACAAAAGCCATTAAGAGAGCTGGTTACAAACAGTATACGAAAATGCACGGTCTGACGGGTGAAGGCGAAGAATCGGAGGCGAAGTTGGGTACGAGTTACTCACCTGGAAGGAACAAAACCCTTTTAATGGCCGTGGACGATAACGAGATTCCTCGACTTCTGGAAATGATGCGGGAACTGAGGGCGGAGCATCCCAAAGCGGGTTTTCGGGCGTTTACTTTTCCCCTGGAAGAATGTGTTTAAAAGTACCCTTGCCCGAATTGCCCTTTTTAGGAGTCGGATTGTCTTCACCGGAACCGACCCCGTTTCTGATTGATCATCAGGGCGCCTTTTTCCCCGCGTCCGTATTTTTGTCCCGAACCTCGGTCAATTTATCCGCTTCGGTTATCCACCCCCCTCCCATGGCTTTGTAAATATTGACCAGAGAGGCAAAAAGCGAAGCCCGGTACATGACATAATTGAGCTGGGCGGGGAACGACTGTTCCTCGGCCTGAAGTACGGTGGAATAGGGGGCATAACCGCCGTCGTACAGAAGTTTCGACAGCCGCGTATACTCGCCGGCGGCGTCGACCAGCCTCTTCTGGGCCTGAAGTTGCTCGATGATTTTGCTGCGCGTGGCCAGCGCGTTTTCCACATCGGAAAAGGCGTTTTGAATGGAGAGTTCATAGGCCAGAAGAGCCGCTTTATGGGCGGCCTCCGCCTGTTGAACCTGACCGGAAACAGCCCCGGCGGTAAAGATCGGACCCGTAATGGTTCCTCCATAGTTCCATGTTCGGGCCGGGCTCTTGAAAAGGTCGGATAGGTGTCCGCTGGCTTGACCATATCCGGCAGTCAGTGAAATGGTCGGAAAATAAAGGGTCCGGGCGGCGCCGATCTGAGCGTTTGCGGCAATGAGGTTTTGTTCAGCCTGCATGATATCGGGCCGATTGGCCAGCAGTTCCGACGGCAGATCTGCCGGAACCTCGGGCAGGGCAAGCTCGCCGAGGGTCCGGCCGCGTGAAACCGGACCCGGGTTGCGCCCGAGCAATAGGGACAGGGCGTTTTCAATGTGTACAATCTGTGATTCGATTTGCGGTATGGTGGCCGCCGCAGTTTCGTAACGCGTCCTCGCCTGCTCGACGGTCATCCGGGAAACCTGGCCGTATTTATGCTGGAGCTCGAAAAGGCGAACCGATTCCCCATAGGATGCCAGGTTTTGACGGGCAATCGCCAGTTGTTCATCAAGGCCGCAAAGCTCGAAGTAATTCGTTGCCGCCAGGGCAACGACGGACAGGATTATCCCACGACGCGCTTCTTCGGTACCCAGCAGGTTGGCCCTGGCCGCCTCGGACAGACGCCGTACACGTCCCCAGAGATCGATTTCCCATGTGGCGCCGGCAAAAACCTGATACGCTTCCTGGGGGTTAGGCACGCTGCCGGGCAAGGGGGCGGCGTTCTCTTCACTCAAACGCTGGCGGGCGCCACTCCCGTTGTAACTGGCCTGCGGAAACAGGGGGGATCTCACCTGGGTGAGCATGCCCGCGGCCTGTTCGACGTTGGCCGCGGCGATTCTGATGTCTTTGTTGTTCCCGAGCGCTTCCTCGATCAGAGTATCGAGTACCGGGTCATGAAACTGCTTCCACCAGAGGGTGTTTGCCGAATCCCGGGCTTCCTTCACGCCATAGCGATAAACCTCCGGTGAGTTAACGGCAGGTCGGGAATAGTCGGGGCCGGCCATGCAACCCGTCAGCAGAAGCGTGCAGAAAATCAGAAAAAACCGGCGCATGTCAGGATCCCCCTTCAGGATGTGATGGGGGTTTCTCCTCTATTCCGTTGGAGGCCGTGTCTTCCCCCTCCGGAGGCGATATGCCCGTCTTTTTTTTGCTCCGTTCGTGAAGCCGGTCGAACAGATAGAAGAACAGGGGCACATAAAGCATGGCCAGGGTGGTTTCCCCGATCATGCCGCCAATGATTCCGGTTCCGATGGAATGACGGGCATTGGCGCCGGCGCCCGTGGCAATGGCGAGAGGCAACACGCCGCAGATGAAGGCCAGGGAGGTCATGATGATGGGACGCAGTCTTTCCTCACCGGCCCGGATGGTGGCCTCCATGATGGACAATCCCTGCTTGCGGAGTTCCACGGCAAAGCTGACCCGCAAAACCGCATTTTTGGCGCCCAGTCCAATAAGCACAAGCATCCCGATTTGCAAATAGACGTCGTTGTGCAGACCCCGCATCCAGTTAAACGCCAGGGCTCCGAGAATGCCGAAGGGAACCGCCGTCATGACGGAACCCGGCAGGGTCCAGGACTCAAACTGGGCCGCCAGGACGAGGAACACGATGATCAAGCCGAAGACAAAGGCGACCGCCGAGGTGGCCCCTGATTTCTTTTCCTCAAAGGCCATGCCGGACCAGGAGAAAGCAAAACCCTGCGGCAAAACTTCGCGGGCCACTTCCTCCATGGCCTGGATTGCCTCGCCGGAACTGTATCCCATAGCGGGATTTCCAGTTACCTGTCCCGCGGGAAAACCGTTGAAGTGAGGCAGAAGATCCGGACCGCTGGTGTAATGAGTGGAAACAACCGCGGAAAGAGGGACCATCTCCCCGCTTTTCGACCGTGTATAAAGTCGGTTTACATCGGAGGGGTCCTGGCGATACGGGGCGTCGGATTGAAGAATGACATCCCAGATTCGGCTGTACTGATTGTACTGGCTGACCTTAAGCGAGCCGAACTGGGTCTGGAGGGCGCTGTACACGTCCTGCACCGGTACGTCGAGCAGCACCGCTTTTTCACGGTCCACGTCGACCCGCAATTGCTGTGACGATGAGCGGAACATGCTGTTCAGGTCGCTCAGTTCAGGACGTTTTCGTGCCTCATCCAGGAATTTTTGAATCAAATCGTAAAGCATTGCCGGATCACCGGACTCCCTGTCCTGGATCCAGAATTCAAAACCGCCGGTGGTGCCGATACCGGGGATAGCAGGCGGCGCAATGGGGATGATTTTGCCCGTTTTGATCGTCTGAGCGCCTTCATAAACGGACAACAGAACGGCTCCGGCATTTTCTTTGAATGCTTTTTTCAAGGAACCGTAGCGTTCCTTAAAGTCTTTCAACGTAACAAAAAAGGTCGCCGCGTTCGTCTTATATTGACCGTCGATCAGGCTGTAGCCGGTGATGGCCGTCCGGTTCTCGACCGCCGGATTTTTGGCGAACAGGCTGTCCAGATCCTCGGCGGTCTCGGCCGTTCTTCCCAGCCCGGCGGCATCGGGCATGACCAAGGCGGCCAGCACGTATCCCTGGTCCTCGTTTGGAACAAAGCCGGTGGGAATCGTCAGAAACAGGTGAACGAGGGCCCAGATGAAGAAAAAAAGCAGAATGAAGGCCGGGACCATGCGCTTGATGATCAGGGTCACCGCATGGCCGAAGGCCAGGGTGATGCGGTCGACCTGACGGTTGAACCATGCAAAGAACCCTTTCCGCGGTTTTTCCGTATGCTTGAGCATGAGCGCGCACATGGCCGGTGTCAGCGTCAAGGCCACGAAACCGGAAAGGGCGACGGAAATCACGATCGTCACCGCAAACTGTTTATAAAGCTGTCCCGTGGTGCCGGGCAAAAAGGCGGCGGGGATAAAAACCGAAGCCATAACCAGCACCACCGCCACGAGGGAACTTCCGATTTCCTCCATGGCCTTGATGGTCGCTTCCTTCGGCGGTAGATGTTTTTTCGTCATGTTCCTCTCGACATTCTCCACCACCACGATGGCATCGTCCACAACCATACCGATGGCGAGGATAAGGCCGAAGAGGGTTAAGAGGTTGACGGAAAAACCCAGGGCGAGCATGCCGGTGAAGGTCCCGATCAATGACACCAGAATGGCCACCGTGCAGATGATCGTGGAACGGAAGCTTTGCAGAAAAAGATAGACCACCAGCAGGACCAAAATGATTGCTTCAATCAGGGTGTGGATGACTTCTTTTATGGAAATCCTTACAAAGTCGGCCGTATCCAGCGCGATCACGTATTCGATACCTTCAGGCATCGTCTTTTTCAGGTCCTGCATGGTTTCGCGTACGGCCGCGGACACGTCGAGGCCGTTCGAGCCCGGTTGCTGGTAGACGGCAATAAATGTTGCGGGGTCATTGTTGAGCTTGCTTTCCGTGATGTACTGCTTCCGCCCGACCTCGACACGGGCGATGTCCTTGATACGAACAATGGCGCTTTCTTCCCGACTGCCCCGTAAGATGATGTTTTCATATTGTGACGGCTGGGAAAACTGCGGCGGGGTGACGACCGGGAAGTTTTGCTGGACGAAGCCCTCCGTCGGCTGCTGGCCGATCTGGCCGGCCCCAAACAGGGCGTTTTGATAAGCGACCGCCTGCTGAACATCCGCGGTGGTGATGCCGAGAGACGCCATGCGATCAGGATTCATCCAGATGCGCATGGCCTGATCGGCCACACCGAGGATGCCGGCCTGTCCGGCGCCATCGATTCTTTTAATGGCGTCAAGGACATAGACATTGGCGTAATTATCCACATATTCGGGCTTATAACGGCCGTCTTTGTTGTACAGAGCCAGAATCATCAGAATGCTGGATGATTGCTTATATACGGAGACTCCGTTTTGTACCACGGCGTCGGGTAATTGGGGGGTGGCCAGATTTACCCTGTTTTGCACCTGGACCTGGGCAATATCGGGATCCGTATCGAGGGTGAAAGAAACAACCAGGGTCAACTGGCCGGCGCTGGAACTGGTCGATGTCATGTAGAGCATGTTGTCGACACCGTTTATCTGGGCTTCCAGCGGAGCAGCCACCGCGTCGGCCACGGTTTTTGAATCGGCGCCGGGGTAGAATGCAGAAACGATTATCTGAACGGGGGTGATCGACGGGTACTGGGCGACGGGCAGGCATCTTATCGAGATCAGGCCGGCTATGACGATTATGAGAGAAATGACTGTGGCGAAAATCGGTCGCTCGATGAAGAACCTGGAGAACATGAACCGGACCTCTACTATACGCCTTTTTTGATGTTTCTAACGATTATCCTCTATCCTCTGTGACCGGCTTTTCTTTGTATATCTGTGCCTTGACTTTCATACGGGGAAGCAACCCCAGGCCGCCCTCGACGACCACCCGTTCACCGGCCCTCAAGCCGTCATTGATAAACCAGTTGCTGCCGTGCCATTCACCAACTTCGACAGGTCGGGGATCGACCTTGTCGTCGGGATTGACCACCCAGACAAAGTGCCCCTTGGTCCCCATCTGGACTGCCTGCTGGGGCACCTGGATCGCCGCGGGCCGGATGA
Source organism: Deltaproteobacteria bacterium (assembly GCA_012522415.1). Taxonomy (NCBI): domain Bacteria; kingdom Pseudomonadati; phylum Myxococcota; class Myxococcia; species Deltaproteobacteria bacterium. The sequence goes on from JAAYKM010000039.1 coordinate 12,025, forward strand.
CACCCTTTAACCGCACACGTACATACTGGTTCGGCCGTAAAACACCGTCAGGATTTGGGATGCTGGCACGGTTCAGGAAAGTGCCTGATTTTTCATCGTACATCGGATCGGCAAACGTGACCCATCCCGTGTAGGGGTAGACCGTTCCGTCAACGAGGATGATCTCCGTTTCGTAACGGTCCGGGGCCGGGGGTTTCAGCAAACCCTTGCCGACGGCCGCGTGAAAATTCTGCATTTCGTTTTCCGATACGCTGAAGTTGACCCATATGGGAGAGAGTACCATGACCGTCGTGAGCTGATTGTCCTGGGCGCTGATGTACGCCCCTTCCTGCTGCAGGGCAGCGCTGGTGATCCCGTCGATGGGGGACGTAATGGTGCAATAGGACAGGTTGAGTCTGGCCGATTCAACCTGGGCCTTTGCCTGTTCGACTTCGGCCGCGGCGGATTGGGCACGGCTGGTTGCGTCGTCGAGATCCTTTCTTGACAGGGCGTCCAACTCCGTCAGCGGTTTGACACGGGCTAGGTTGGCCTGTGCCACTTCCAGCGCGGCTTGTTGCTTGGCAAGGGCGGCCTCGGCCTGGTCGAGCTGGACCCGGAAGGGTTTGGGATCCATTTCAAAGAGAACCTGACCCGCCTTAACCATAGCTCCTTCACTGTATACGCGTTTGTTAAGGAACCCGTTGATGCGCGCGCGGATTTCTACCTGATGAGAACTATGGGTCTGGCCCACGAAGGTGAAGACAACGGGCATGTCGCCGGGGACAATCTCAATGACGGAGACTTCGGGCGGAACGTTTGGTTGAACCTTGCTTTCCTGGTGGCAACCGATGAAAAAGGGAATGCATATCAGAATGACCCATAAAACAATTGGAATGAAAGGCATGTCCACAGAGGAGTAACGGGAAAAGACTTTTTTTAAACGCATGATTTCACTCTTCGCTGAAATTACGATTCAAAATAAACCGCTGACTCCTACAGACTCATGTTGGATTCAGTCGGAAAAACCCGATCAGTGCGATGCGAGGGGTTTGGCTCCGATGCCTAAGGCAGATTAAAGGGTGCTGATTTGTCGTGAACTATAGGGAGAAATATTCGGTGTGTCAACGAAATATTGGCCTTGAAAGAGGGATTTGCCGACATGGTTGTGGCCGGGATATGCCCACCCCAAGGGAGCCATGCCCGGCCTACGGAAAGGCCGTCTAAAGTCTCGGTGGCGTTCAAAAGGTTTGGCAAAACGATCTATCGACAAAGGCCAATTAAAGTAATCGATAAATCGTCCGATATATTAAACAGTCCGAGACAAAGAAGAAGAGTAAGCAGTTAAAGTCTGGTAATTGTTGCAGAATATCTTGTAACTTGCCACAGGGACACTACCTTTAGTATCCATTATTCGGAAATCATGAACAAAATCTATGGACTAGATTAGCCAGGAAAGGAGAAGTAAGACATGATGGAATCAAAAGAAAAGAGGGCTGCGAGTAAAGCCATGTTTCTTTGTTTTTACTTTTGGCCTCTGCCCCTTATAAGCGGTTTACTCTGTAATTGGGCTGAAAAGAAGATGATCGAATCAATTTTAAATCATAACGGAATTCTTGATGAAAGACTCCCGCCAAAAATATTTTGGTACTTCCAAAGGAATAATCTTAAGGTTTTCATTGGTTCCTATTTCCCTTGGGTAGGAATCTTCTGTCAGCTTTATAACGTGGTAAAATTATCGAAATTCACTGCGCTTTGTGCCCGGGAAAAACTTGAATGGAAGAATCGTAGGGCCGTATTTAAACTAATAGACCAGCGGATATAACTCTCCCCAGAAACTGGACAGGGCAATAAGGTGCATGTTAGCCTGCCGATATCAGAAGGAGGTATGGCATGGCAGGCAACATACGCAGGCGTCACGACGCCGCTTTCAAGGCGCGAGTGGCCTTGGAAGCACTCCGAGGAGAGAAGACCATAGCCCAGATCGCTTCGGAATACGGTGTCCACCCCAACCAGATCCGCCAATGGCGGCAGAAGCTGCTTGAGGAGCTGCCGCAGCTTTTTTCGGACCGCCGCAAAAGCGCTGAGAAGGACGGGGAAGAGCTGCAGGCGGAACTCTATCGCCAGATCGGGCAGCTCAAGGTGGAGTTGGACTGGCAATCCCAGATGCTGGCATTCTGTGTGCAGGCCCTGGAAAAAGCACTGATCCTTTCGAAGCCGGAGATTTTCAACATGGATCAGGGGGTACAGTTCACGGCAGCGGATTTTATCAGTCGCTTCCAAGGCCATAACATCCAGATCAGCATGGACGGCCGGGGCCGGGTCTATGACAACATCTTCGTCGAGAGACTCTGGAGAACCGTCAAATACGAAGAAGTCTATCTTCATGATTACCGCAGCGTTTCGGAAGCCCACGGCCGTTTGACCGCTTATTTCCAGTTTTACAACACAGAGAGGATTCATGAGGCTTTAGGATACCGGACACCCTTCGAGGTCTATTCCGGCAAACCGCTTAACTTTAACCCTGTGCAGGCTTACCCGAATTTGCACCTTAAACAAGCCCGTTTTCTGTCTTGACTATGGGGAGTGGCTTACGGAGCGCAGCGATCGGGTGTATTGCTTTTGTTAGACATTCTATGATTCTGGCATAAATGTCTCAATTATACAAAGCACAAAAAGCACGCCTCCAACCACTACGCCTGCCCAGTTCCAGCCGGAAAACTTTTCATTGTTTTTGAAATGAGGATTTAAGTTTTTATTGATATTTAACGCAACACTATTGGCAGGAATAAGCAATGCAAATCTGAGAAATGAGAAAAGCCAATATGGATCAGGCAATCTCCATAAGGAATGTATAATATGTAAAAATCAACCTCTTCCCGGACAGTCAGTTACTCTTCGGCGAGGCAGTTTACACCACCTGTTCTTGTTTTGTTAGCTCTTTGGCAGCAAGAGCCGCTTCAATCGTTTCAATGGGTCGTCTGCCCATGTTGCGATAGCCCCGGTGAGGCCTTTCGTAATTGTAGTGATGGAGCCATCTGTCCAGATTCTCCTGTAGTTCCTCCACGGAGGTGTAGA